>DATHOV010000364.1:0-10568 GCA_035484515.1 Lysobacteraceae bacterium | reverse complement strand
TCCCGCGCGAATACCTCTACCTGTGCGACGAACTGTTCATGTGCGGCACAGCTGCCGAGCTCACGCCGATCCGCTCGGTGGACGGCAAGCCGGTCGGAACCGGCAAGCCGGGGCCGGTCACGCACCGGATGCAGGAGCTGTTCTTCGGCTTGTTCGACGGCCGCACGACGGACGAGTGGGGTTGGCTGGAGACGTGCTGACGGGTACGGGTGTCGATGCGTG
Source organism: Lysobacteraceae bacterium (assembly GCA_035484515.1). Classification (GTDB taxonomy): domain Bacteria; phylum Pseudomonadota; class Gammaproteobacteria; order Xanthomonadales; family Xanthomonadaceae; genus SZAS-103. The sequence goes on along the minus strand of DATHOV010000364.1, from coordinate 10,346 downwards.
CAGGCGATATCACATCGACGTCGCGTAGTCGGCAGCGTAGAGCACCATTCCGAGCACACCGAGATTGAACAGCGAGAACAGGCCTCGCCTGCGTTCGGCGAGCTGGATGACCGCGTAGCGGCACACCACCAGCGTCGCCAGCGCCATCACTGCCGGAATGCCAAGGTAGGGTAGATCGCTGCGCTCCTCCAGGGCGGTCGAACCACAGACCGTCACGCCCAGAATCAGGATCCCGACATAGGCTGCCTTCCAGCCCTTGCTGACGCTCAACTTGCGTGCGCAATTGGCGCACGTGAAATGGTGGCCGATGCCCACCGCCGACGTCACCACGGACGACATCGGCAATCGCGCTTGGCAGTGAGGGCAAGATCGAGGCATGGCTGGAGTCTCGGCAGAATGTCAAAAACAGGCCGCGGATTGTCTCAGATTCAACGCAATTTTGTGACACGAGCGGACAGCCGCATCAGTGGCTTGTCGACGCGAACCACAGGGATGCAACCGCCCCGCGCGCGTCCTGGCGCGGCGCGATCGCGACTTTCCAGCCGTACAGCTCGCACAGCCGACCGACGATCGACAGGCCGATGCCCGCCCCTTTAGTACCCACCGACGTGGTCCCGCGGAAGCCACGCTCGAACAGGTGTGCCGCATCCTCGACGCTGATGCCCGGACCGCTGTCGATCACCTGCACGCCATCGCGTGCGACCACGACCCGCACTTCGCCCTCGGCCGTGTACTTGCACGCATTGCCTATCAGGTTGCCGATCGCGACCGACAGGATGGCCTCGGGCACGGCGGCGCTGGCCGCTGCGTCGCCCTCTGCGCGCAGGCTCACCGGCTTGCCGGAGAATTGCGCACGGTTGGATTCGAGCAACTGGTTGACGAGCTGCAACAGGTTGGTGTCGCCGGTACCGCGCTCGTTGCGCGAGAGCATCAGCAGCGCCGTGATCAGATACGTGCTCTGCTGCGCGGCGCGGTCGATGCGTTGCAGGCGCTGGCGCATCTTGTCCGACAGATCAGGACTGGCAAGCATGAGTTCGGTCGCGCCATGGATCACCGCCAGCGGCGTGCGCAACTCGTGGCTGACATCGGCATTGAACTCGCGGTCGCGGCGCACGAGATGGGTCAGCCGCTCCGCATAGTCGTCCAATGCGGCGGCCAGCTGGCCGACCTCGTCGTCCAGGAAATGCGGTGCCAGCATTTCCGGTTCGCCTTCCACCGACAGCGCATTCACGCGGCGCACCAGCTCGGTCACCGGATGCATCACCCGCCGCGACGACCATATGCCGACCACCAGCGACAGTGCCGAGAAGACCAGGACTAGCCCCACCAGCGCCCATTCGAAGCGCTGCTGGCTCTCGTGTTCCTGGGAGTATTCGTAGCGCAGGAAGAACCAGTACTTGGGATCCTTCCGCACGACCAGCTTGTAGGTATGCGTGCTGCCCGAGGCATCGGTCTCGTGCAACTCGTGCATGCCCGATGGCAGGTCGCGCCATGGCGCCGGAACGTTGGCGACCTTGTTGATGCCGTACACATAACCGACGATCTTTTCGAACGGCACTCCGACCTTGTCCGGGTTCGCGTAGAACCCGTTCGCGTACTCGTCGACGTTCTTGATCAACGCCTGGCCGATGACCTTGCGCTCGACGCTGTTGCGTAGATAGACCGTCGCCGAGGCGATCAGCACTGCAAGGCCGAGGCCCAGCAGGAGGAACGAGAGAACGATCCGGGTGCGGAGCCTACGCCGGTACAGCATCGGGATCGGCGATCCGGTAGCCGATGCCGTGGCGGGTCTGGATCAGCGCCTTCGGGAAAGGCTTGTCCACGGCGGCGCGCAAGCCGTGGATGTGCACGCGCAGGCTGTCCGAGTCCGGCAACTCCTCGCCCCAGACGCGGGTTTCGAGTTCCTGACGCGTGACCACCGATGGCGAAGACTCCATCAGCGACTGCAGGATCTTGAGCGCGGTCGGATTGAGCTGGAGCAGCTTCCCGGAGCGGCGTACTTCCAGCGTGTCGAGGTTGTACTCGAGATCGGCGACATTGAGGATGCGCGACTGCGGCCCTTTTCCGCGCCGCAGCAGCACCGCCAGGCGCGCATCGACTTCCTGCAGCGCGAAGGGCTTGACCAGATAATCGTCCGCGCCCGCCTCGAAGCCGTCCAGCTTGTTCTCGAGGCTATCGCGCGCGGTGAGCATCAGCACCGGCGTCTGCTTGCGCGCCTCCTGGCGCAGCTTGCGGCAGACCTCCAGGCCGTCCATGCCCGGAAGATTGAGATCCAGCACGATCGCGTCGAAGTCGTTGACGACCGCCAGATGCAGGCCGGTCACACCATCGGCAGCGAAGTCGACGGTGTGACCACGCTCCTCGAGGTAATCCCCGAGGTTTGCGGCGATGTCGCTGTTGTCTTCGATCACCAGGATGCGCATGGCTGCTTCCGTAAAGCCGGAACGATCCGGTCGGCCGTCAATGGCCTTGTGGGGCCTGCGCTTGCCTCTGAATATCCGTCCGCATCTCTTCGTGCGCTTCGTTCTGATCGCGCTTCATCTGCGCAACGGTGCGGCAGACGTTCTTCGAGATCAGGGTGCCCATCGGCGTCTCGCGATCGCAGATCAGGCGACTGTCGGCGGCAGCGTGACTCAGGATCGTGGAGACGACCTCCTGGTCGTTCGCCATGTCGACGCTGTCGTTGACGTTCAACTTGCCATCCGCATCGGCCCTCTGCCAACGGTCTTCCATCCGCCCCAGGGTCTTCATGACGGTCTCCTGGTTGGCCGGGGAGATTTCCTTGTAACGATTGCCCTGCTGGATATCGGTCTTGACCTGGGTGTCGTATGCGGCGAACTGCTGCTTGTCGAGCGTACGCATTTGCGTATCTTCGGCCATGGCCACGCCACATGCGAGGACCAGGGCAGCTATCAATAGCGAGCGAGCGAACATGGATCCATCTCCATTCCGACTGAGGGGACGTTCATTCTGCCAGAGCAAGCGCGCCTTCGACATATGCCGCTAGGCAGGACGAAAACGCCAGCGAAAAAAAGTCCAGGGAGACAGTCGCGCCGCGACCGTACTCGCCTGGACTCAAGGTAAAGCCCCGATTACCGTAATCTGCGAGTCACTGGACTACAGACGAGGAGTGTCCGGCAGAACTACAGTCTGGCCACACTACGACCAACTGGGTTAATCCGCGGTTAAAGCCCCGAACTGAATTCTGAACATCTTTATAATCAAACACTTGCGCCAGATCTGTTGGCATCGCGGCGGCGCCTTGCGACCCTCTGGGCCATGTAGTCGACGACCTCGCCGGCCACGTCGATGCCGGTCGTTGTTTCGATGCCTTCCAGTCCCGGCGAGGAGTTGACCTCCAGCACCAGAGGTCCGCGCTTGGATCGCAACAGGTCCACGCCGGCGACGTTGAGCCCCATCACTTTCGCCGCGCGGATCGCGGTATCGATCTCAGCCGCGCTCAGCGACACCTTCGTGGCCGTGCCTCCCCGATGCAGGTTGGAACGGAACTCGCCCGCGCGCGCCTTGCGGCGCATCGCCGCGACCACCCTTCCGCCAACAACGAAGCAGCGCACGTCCGCGCCGTTCGACTCGGCGATGAACTCCTGCACGAGAAAGGTGGCGTACAGGCCGCGCAGGGCCTCGATCACGCTGCGCGAGGACGACAGCCGCTCGGTGAGGATCACGCCCGCGCCCTGTGCGCCTTCGTTGAGCTTGATCACGTGAGGTGGCTTGCCGAGCATCGCGAGCAGATCGCCGGTGTCGTCGGGATTGTCGCCGAACACCGTAGTCGGCAGGCCGATGCCCTGCCTGGCCAGCAACTGGTGGCAGCGCAGCTTGTCGCGCGCGCGCAGGATCGCGTCCGAGCCGTTGGGCGTGTACACGTTCATCATCTCGAACTGACGCAGCACCGCCGTGCCGTAGCGCGTGATCGAGGCGCCGATGCGCGGCAGCACCGCGTCGTAATCGGTCAGCACGCGGCCCTTGTAGTGCATGTCGAAGCCGTCGGGCGATATCTTCATGTAGCAGCGCAGCGGATCGAGCACGCGCACGCTATGTCGGCGCTGGCGCGCGGCCTCGATCAGGCGCTGGGTCGAGTAAAGCTTGCTGTTGCGCGAGAGGATGACGAGCTTCATGGGGGGCCGGCGGAGTCGGGAGGGAGTCGTCCCGCGCGGAACGAGCGCGCCGGGTCGATGACGAAACGCCGCGCCAGTGCGGTCCGCCCGAGCAGCATCGGAAACAGCATATTGCGTCGCGAAGTCAGGTTTATTTCAACCGGATAATCCTGTCCGGCGAGCACCAGCCGGGTCAGCAGGAAGATGCGTTCGCTGACATGGCCGCCCGAATCGGTGACCGGACGCCGGTCGTGCACGGCCGATTCGACGACGACCGGGTTCACATCCACCGAACCGGTGACCAGGGTGAAGCGAACCCACTCGCTGCCGCCGGAATGGAAGGTATCGAGCGAATCCACATGCAGCGCCGACGAACGCGCGCCGCTGTCGATCTTCGCGCGGATCGCATGGATGCCCAGCTCCGGCAGCGCCAGCCATTCGCGCCAGCCCAGCACCTGCCGGGGCTTCTTCTTCCGCTCGACCATGCTGCCTCCGTGCTGCGTGAGTCGTTGGGCGCGTCACGGACGGCAAGATGCCGGACATGTCGGAGCACATTCCGCCGCGTCGGGGGAATGGAGCGGGTGATGGGAATCGAACCCACGCTAGCAGCTTGGGAAGCTGCAGTTCTACCATTGAACTACACCCGCCTTGCCGCTCGATTATGCCGAGCGGCTGCGCCAGCCGCAACGCGGACAATGGAGAATGGTTCAATGCGCATCTTCCTCAATGGCGAGCCACACCTACTCGATGACGCCACCACGGTCGCCGAACTGCTTGAGCGCAATGACTATGCCGGACGCCGTCTCGCAGTCGAGATCAACCAGGCCATCGTCCCGCGCAGCGCGCATGCGACGCATCGCATCCTGGATGGCGATCGCATCGAGATCGTGCAGGCCATGGGGGGCGGCTGAACTGCTTGCGCGATGCGATGACTGCGCGCGCTTGAAGCGCGCGCGAACGGCGGAGCCGGCCCGCAGGGCGAGCGCGATGTATGGCGCGAGTCAACGCATCGCGCTCAGCCGGCCGCCCGAGGCAGGCCGAAAATTGCTCCTGCATTTTCGGCATTTCCGCCATACATGACGGTCAGAGCCGAGGGTCGGATTGCTTGGCGAGGCCAGGATGGCCGAACCTGGCAACGACGTCCGCACGTGCAGCGGGCGCATGCGCAATCCAGCGACCGCCTCCGCTTGTCATCCTGGGCACGCCACGCGCTACCCCATTGGGCGATAATCGGCGCATGGACACTCTCGAAAGAATCGCCGACCCGCTGATCATCGCCGGCATCGCCTATCGTTCGCGCTTGCTCACCGGCACCGGCAAGTTCGCCGACCTCGAACAGACCCGCCTGGCCACCGAAGCAGCCGGCGCGCAGATCGTCACCGTCGCCATCCGGCGCACGAACATAGGCCAGGACAAGCACGCGCCGAACCTGCTCGACGCGCTGCCGCCGGATCGCTACACCATCCTGCCCAACACCGCTGGTTGCTACACCGCCGACGATGCGGTGCGTACAGCGCGGCTCGGTCGCGAACTGCTCGACGGCCATGCTCTGGTGAAGCTCGAAGTGCTCGGCGACCAGCAGACCCTGCACCCGGACATTCCAGCGACGCTCGAAGCCGCGAAGATCCTGATCGCCGAAGGTTTCCAGGTGATGGTCTACACCAGCGACGACCCGATCATGGCCAGGCGCTTCGAGGAAATGGGTTGCGTGGCGGTGATGCCACTGGCCGCGCCGATCGGTTCGGGACTGGGCATTCGCAATCCCTACAACATCCTCACCATCGTCGAGAACGCGAAGGTGCCGATCCTCGTCGATGCCGGCGTGGGCACCGCGTCGGATGCGACGATCGCGATGGAGCTGGGCTGCGACGGCGTGCTGATGAACACCGCGATCGCCGGCGCGAAGGATCCCGTGCGCATGGCGCGTGCGATGAAGCTCGGCATCGAGGCCGGCCGCGAAGCCTTCCTTGCCGGACGCATTCCGAAGAAACGCAACGCCAACGCGTCCTCGCCGATCGAAGGCCTGTTCTTCTGATGGCGAACGCGCTCGCCATGCGCTACCGGCGACCGGCATGAACACGCACGCCACCGGCAAGCCCTACACCGCGGCGGAAGGCTGCCGCCAGATCCGCAGCTTCGTGCTGCGCGAAGGCAGACTCACGCCTTCGCAGGAACGCGCCATGCGCGAGCTGTGGCCGAAGTACGGAGTCGACTACGCAGGCGAGCCGCGCGCCCTCCACACGTTGTTCGGACGCGTGGCTCCGTGCGTGCTGGAAATCGGCTTCGGCAATGGCGATGCCCTGCTGCATGCCGCCATCGCCGATCCCCTCCGCAACTACATCGGCATCGAAGTGCATGCGCCCGGCGTGGGCCGCGCGCTGGCCGGCAGCGAACATGCGCATCTGCACAACGTGCGCATCTACCGCCACGACGCGCTGGAAGTGCTGCGCAACGAGATCGCCGTCGGCGAGCTCGACGAAGTGCGCATCTACTTTCCCGACCCCTGGCACAAGAAGCGCCACCACAAGCGCCGCCTGGTGAATGCCGAAACCTGCGCGCTGATCGCCGATCGCCTGCGCAGCGGCGGCCTGCTGCACCTGGCGACAGACTGGCAGCCGTATGCCGAACAGATGTGGGACGTGCTCGATGCCCAGCCCGCGCTGCGCAACCGTGCTGGCGCGCGCGGCGCGGTGCCGCGTCCCGAATGGCGGCCGTTGACGCGCTTCGAGCATCGCGGCATCAAGCTCGGCCACGGGGTCTTCGACCTCCTCTACCAGCGGCTCTGATCACGACACCGTCATGGACGCCTCGACCAGCCACGCACTGACCTCCGACATGGTGGTCGTGCTGTGCCTGATGGCGTTCACGATGCTGATGTTCATGATCGACCGCATCCGCGCCGACCTGGTGGCTTTGACCGCGCTCATTGCGCTCGGACTCAGCCGCGTCACGCCTGCCGATCGCCTGTTCGACGGCTTCGCCGGCAACGCAGTGATCAGCGTGATGGCGACGATGATCCTCGGCGCCGGCCTCGACCGCACCGGCGTGTTGAACCGGCTCTCCGGATGGCTGCTGCGCCGGTCGCGCGGGCTCGAGGAGCGCATGGTCACGCTGACCTGCGCGGTCGCCGGCATGATCTCGCCGACGATGCAGAATCCGGCGGTGATGTCGCTGTTCCTGCCGGTGGCCTCGCGCCTGTCCGCGCGCACCGGCGTGACGCCATCGCGCCTGCTGCTGCCGATCGTCAGCGCGATCATCATGGGCGGCAGCCTCACGATGGTCGGCAATTCGCCGCTGATCCTGCTCAACGACCTGCTGGTGTCGGCCAACCGCAACATCCCCTCGGGTGTGGCGACGCTGGTTCCGCTGAAGATGTTCGCGCCATTCCCGATCGGCGCGGCCCTGCTGGCAGCCTGCCTCATCTATTACCGCTGGTTCGGCGGACGCCTGCTGGAGGAAGGCGCCGACAAGAACATCACCCCGGGCCGTACCGAAAGCTATTTCGCCGAGGCCTACGGCATCGACGGCGAAGTGTTCGAACTCACCGTGACTGCGGAAAGCCCGATCGTCGGCATGTCGGTCGGGGAGGTGGAGGTGCAGAAAGGCGCGCCGCTGCTGCTCGCCCTGCGCACCGGCGAGGAATCGCGGCTGGCGCCGCCGGCCAAGAACATGCTCTGGGTCGGCAGCGTGATCGGCATGATGGGCTCGCGCGCCTACGTCGCGGAGTACGCGCAGGCGCACAAGCTGAAGATGTCCACTCGGCTGCGCCAGTTCGGCGACCTCTTCAATCCCAGCCTCGCCGGCATTTCCGAGGCGGTGATCCCGCCGAACTCGCACTACATCGGCAAGAAGCTCAGCGATATCCGTCTGCGCAGCGAGCACGGCATCAGCGTGCTGGCGATCAACCGCGACGGCCAGATCCACCGCGAGGACATCCGCGACATGGCGCTCAAGGCCGGCGACATGCTGGTGCTGCACAGCGTATGGACGCACCTCGCCCTTGCCGCGCGCAGCCGCGATTTCGTCGTCATCACCGACTATCCGAAGGAAGAGCAGCGCCCGCACAAGCTGAAGATCGCGCTGGCGATCTTCGCGCTCGCGCTCTGCCTCGCGCTCAGCGGCTCGATTCCCACCCCGCTCGCACTGATGGCGGGCGCCACCGGCATGCTGCTCGCCGGCGTACTCAACATGGACGAAGCCTTCGCCGCGATCAGCTGGAAGACCGTGTTCCTGATGGCCTGCCTGATCCCGATCGGCGCGGCGATGGACAACACCGGCGCCGCCGACTGGGTCGCGCGCGGCATGCTCGACCTGCTGCCGCGCAACCCGTCCCTGTATCTCGTGCAGGCCGTCGTCGCCCTCATCACGGTCGGCTTCACCCTCGTCATCAGCCAGGTCGGCGCGACCGTGGTGATGGTCCCGATGGCGATCAACATCGCGATTGCCGCGAACGGCAACCCGACCGCCTTCGCCCTGATCGTCGCCCTGGCCGCATCGAACAATTTTCTCAGCGCCTCCAACCCGGTCATCGGAATGGTCGTCGGCCCTGCCGGCTACAAGCCCATCGACCTGCTGCGCGTGGGCGGCCCGCTGACGCTGGTGTATCTGATGGTGGAACTGGTGATGGTCAACCTGATGTTCTGAGGGAGAGAGCGACGCAGTCGACATCGGGCCCGTACGGCCGTCTGCGCTCCTTGCTGGAAGCGGGTGCGCCGCGACGCAAACACAACCGGGAGCAGCCATGAAGGACGGCAAGGTCGTTGTGGTCACCGGCGCCAGCGGCGGCTTCGGCCGACTGATGTCCGAGACGCTGGCCCGCGCGGGCCATCGCGTCTTCGCCACGATGCGCGACCTGCACGCGCGCAACGCGCAGGCGGCAGCCGGGATCGCGGAACTCGCACAGCGCGAGTCGTTGTCACTGCACACCCTCGAGCTCGATGTCACCGACGAGGACTCGGTCGCACGTGCGATCGAACATGCGACAGCCGCATACGGTCGCATCGACGTACTCGTGAACAACGCCGGCAGCGCGATCCTCGACCTCGCCGAGTCGGTGACGACGGCGCAGGCGCAGCGACTGTTCGACACCAATTTCTTCGGCGTCGTGCGCATGAACCGCGCGGTCCTGCCGGTCATGAAACGCCAGCGCAGCGGCCTGCTGCTGCACGTCAGCAGCGGTGCGGGACGGCTGGCGATTCCCGCGATGGGCCTGTACTGCGCGAGCAAGTTCGCGATGGAGGCGCTGGCCGAGGCCTACCGCTACGAACTGGCCCCGCTCGGCATCGACTCCGTGCTGCTGGAACCCGGCGCTTACCCCACCCCGCTCATGACGAAGATCGAACGCGGCGAAGACCACGACAGGAACATCGGCTACGGCGACATGGCGGCTGTTCCCGAACGCATCCATGCGCTGCTCGCCAGCTCGAAGGCGAACCCGCAGGAAATCGCCGACAGTGTCCTGCACATCATCGAAACACCGCCCGGCCAACGCCAGCTCCGCTACCGGGTGTCGACGAACGACCTCGGAGTCACCCGGATCAACGCCCTCACCGACGAGGTGCAGGCGCGGATGCTGGAAGCCTTCGGCATCGCCGAGGCGACGCGGTTCGCGCAAGAAGGCTCAAATGGGCAGCTTTCGTCCTGGATGACCGCCTCGCCGTCGGCTCTCGCCAGCCGAACGGCTGGTCAGGATATTCTCTTCATCCGGGCCACTGGCTTCCTGTCTACCCTGCTTCCGATGCCAGCACCTCGCTCATGAAACCCGGAATCGGCCTCCCCATCCCCGTCAACGTCCGCACATACTGCCGCACGACCGGCGACACCGCCGGACGCGTGGCCACGCGCATGCGCCATGCAAGCAGGCGTGGCGTCGCGTCGTCCATCGGCGCACCCAGCCGCGCGGCGAAAAGCTGGGCCATGAAGAAGGCGATGTCGGCGTACGAATACTCGCCTGCAAGAAAGTCGCGATCGGCCAGCAAGCCATCCATCTGCACGTAGTACTCGTTCGCCCTCGCGGTAGCTTCCTGCGCGGCCGGCTCGCCGAGGCGATCCTGCAATCCCATCAAGCGGATGACGTGCGGAAAGAACACCTCGTCCGACTTCAATTCCAGCAGCCGCGCCTGCGCGCGCTTCGTCACCGAATCGGGCCACAACGGCGGTTGCGGCTGCAGGTGTTCGAAGTATTCGAAGATCTGGGTGGAGTCGAACAGCTCCACCTCGCCGTGCACCAGC
>DATHOV010000363.1:0-8467 GCA_035484515.1 Lysobacteraceae bacterium | reverse complement strand
GAGGCCGAGCGCGTGCGGCTGAAGGCGATCATGGTCGGGCTCGTCGGCGAGGCGCCGATCGGATACATCGTGCGCACGAATGCCGAAGGCTGCGAGGCCGGCGCGCTTGCCGACGACGTCGCCTATCTGCGCCGGGCCTGGGAGGTGATCGGTGCGGCGATGCAGCAGTCCGCGGTCGGCCAGCGCATCTACGAAGACCTGCCGCTGCCGCTGCGCGCGATGCGCGACCTGATGCACGATGCGATCGAGAAGGTGCGCGTGGACTCGCGCGAGACGTTGTCGCGTCTGCAGGGCTTCGTGCAGCAGTTCATGCCGGCCCTGGTCGACCGGATCGAGTTGTACCTCGGCGAGCGCCCGATCTTCGACCTGTATGGCGTCGAGGACGAGATCGGCCGCGCACTGCAGAAGAATGTGGCGCTCAAGTCCGGCGGCTACCTCGTGATCGACCAGACCGAGGCGATGACGACCGTGGACGTGAACACCGGCTCCTTCCTCGGCCAGCGCAACCTCGAGGAAACCGTCTACCGCACCAACCTCGAGGCCGCGCAGTCGGCCGCGCGTCAGCTTCGCCTGCGTAACCTTGGCGGCATCATCATTATCGACTTCATCGACATGACCGACCCCGAACACCGTCGGCAGGTACTGCGCATGCTGGAGAAGTCCCTCGCCGGCGACCACGCGCGCACGAACGTTCACGAGTTCTCGCCGCTCGGCCTGGTCGAGATGACCCGCAAGCGCACTACCGAAAGCCTCGAGCGCCAGCTCTGCGAGCCGTGTCCGACCTGCTCCGGGCGCGGCAGCCTGCGCACTGCCGAGACCGTGGTGTACGAGATCTTCCGCGAGATCACCCGCGCCGTGCGTCAGTTCGAGGCATCGCAACTGCTGGTGATCGCCGCGCCCAAAGTCGTCGCGCGGGTGATGGAGGAAGAGTCGGCCGCCGTGCTCGAACTGGAGGAGTTCCTCGGCAAGAGCATCCGCTTCCAGGCCGACGAACAGTGCCAGCAGGAGCAATACGATGTCGTGCTGCTGTAGGCCAGCGGGGTATCGCTGAGTGCGGGCGCACCTGATCCGGGGCCTGCACCACGCGCGGCGCGGCCTGTTCTACACCGGCGCGATCGTGCTGATCCTGATGGCGATCATGGTCGCCGTCGCCGACCGCCTCCTGCCACTGGTGGAAGAACATCCGGACCGTATCGCCGCGTGGCTGATCGCACGCTCCGGACGACCCGTGCATTTCGATCGGGCAGAAGCGCACTGGACCGACCGTGGCCCGGTGTTCGCGCTTTACAACCTGCGCATCGGCGAGGGCGAGCAGCAGCTTGCGGTCGATCGTGCCGAACTGCTGGTTGCGATGTATTCGGGATGGCTGCCCGACCATCCGTTCTCCGAGTTGCGCCTGCATGGCCTGGCACTGACCATCGAGCGCGATGCGACCGGCCGCTGGCATCTGGTCGGATTGTCCGGACCGCAGGAAAAGGAAAACCACGATCCGCTCGCGAGCCTGGAAGGCCTGGGCGAATTGCAGGTCACCGATGCGCGCCTGACCGTGCGCTCGCCTTCGCAGGGTTTCGCATTCACTTCGCCGCGGGTCGCATTGCGCATGCGGGTGACCGACAAGCGGCTGCGCGCAGGCGTGCGCATGGATGCCGCGAGCGGTTCGCCGGTGCTGGCGACGCTCGACTTCGACCGACGCAGCAACGGCGGCACGCTGTGGATCGGCGGCGACGACATCGATCTCGCGCCGTGGTCGGGCCTCCTGGGCTTCGCGGGCGCACAGATCGAGCAGGGGCGCGGCCGCATTCAGGCCTGGAGCACCTTGCAGGATCGTCGTGTGGTATCCGTGCAGGTGGAAGCGGCCCTGCACGACATCGACGTGAGCAGCCGCACGGCCATCGCGCGCGAAGGCGGGACGAGCCTGCTGCCGCACGTGGATCTGGCCAGCCTGTGGTTGTCCGCGCGCATGCGCAAGCTGCCCGACGGCTGGGAGTGCGTCGCGCCGCGGCTGCGGTTGCGCAGCAAGGAAGGGGTCGAAGACATCCTCGATGGCATCCAGCTGCATGATGCGCAAGGCATCGTGCTGGCGGCACCGAGCGTCGATGCCGGCATCCTGATGTCGATCGCGATGCTCAGCGACCGCGTGCCGGCGGGTCTGCGCGAATGGATCACGCAGGCGGCACCGCAGATACGGCTCGGTGCGTTGCGTGTCGACCTGGCGCCGGATGGCAGCCTGCGCGGCCAGGCACGGCTCGACGACGCGAGCTGGCTGCCGGTCGGCGACACACCAGCGATCCAGGGCGCATCCGGCAGCCTCCTGTTCGATCATGACGCGATCGCGTTGACATTCGACAAGCCCGATCCGGAGAAGCATCCGTTCAAGCTGCTGTGGCCGCCTGCGTTCGGCGCGCCGGTGCCGCTGGAGATCGAAGGCGACCTGACCGCTTGGCGTGACGGCAGCGAATGGACGCTCGAGTCGTCCGATCTGCGCACGCGCAACGACCAGATCGACCTGTTCACCCGTCTTTCGATGCGCTTCCGCAGCGATGGCCGCAAGCCGCGCCTGGACCTGTTCAGTACCGTGCAACCGGCGCACATGGTGGATGCCAAGCGCTACTGGATCCGCCACCGGATGTCGCCGAAGACCGTCGAGTGGCTCAACGATGCCATCGAAGGCGGACAGGTTGCCGGCGCTCACGTCATCGTGGCCGGCGATCTCGACGACTGGCCATTCCGCCACAACGAAGGCCGCTTCGACGCCGTCGCCGACTTGAGCGATGCGCAAGTGCATTTCAATCCTGGCTGGCCGCGCGCCGAGCATCTCAATGGCCGGCTGGTATTCAATGGCCCCGGCATGCGCCTCGACGGCAGCGCATCGATCGTCGGCATCCAGGCCTCGCAACTTTCCGCCGAGATTCCCGATTTCCACGAGGCCGTGCTCGACATCAAGACCGATGCGCTCGGCAGCGGCAAGCAGATGCTGACGCTGCTGCGGCAGAGTCCGCTGCAGAAGAAATACGCCGACACCTTTGCTGCGCTGGACATCCAGGGCGACGGTCTGCACGGTCCGATGCATCTGACGATTCCGCTCAAGCACGAACTGGGCGAACCCAAGGTCGATGGCGATGTCAACCTGAGCCATGCAGACCTTGGCGACAAGCGTTGGAACCTCGCCTTCACCGACGTGAACGGACGCGTCCACTACGACCAGGCCGGCGTGCTTGCCGATGGACTGGATGTCAAACTCAAGGGCGACCCGGCGACGTTCCGGCTCGCGATCGGCGATGCGACAGGCGACAAGGCCGTAGCCGTCGATGCGGTCCTGCATGGCACGCTTCCGGTTGCCACTTTGCTCGAGCACGCCGTCGCGCTCGACTGGCTCAAGCCGATCATCGTCGGGCGCAGCGCGTGGGCGGTCGAAGTGAAAGTGCCGGTGGGCACGTCTGGCCGCGGCGCAACCTCTTCGCAACTGAGCGTGCACTCTGATCTGCGCGGATCGGAACTGAAGCTGCCGATGCCGCTTGGCAAGTCCGCCGACGGCACGCTGCCCTTGCAGGTGACGACACGCCTGCCGGTGAACGCGGGCGACATCGACGTCTCGCTCGGAGACGTCCTCAATGTGCGCGGCCGCTACGACGATGTCCAAGCCTTCCATGGCCTGCTTGCCTTCGGCGGCCCGGCAAGCGGCGTACTGCCAGCGCATGGGCTGGTCGCCAGTGGCCATGTAAAGGAGCTCGATGCAGCCGGCTGGGTGGCGTTCGCCAGTACAGGCGCAGCCGGGTCCGGCGGAGTGCAGTCCGTCGATGTGCAAGCGGCCGACCTTGCGCTCGGCGGCCGCCATTTCACCGACACCCGCGTGCGCATGAGCCGGCAAGCCGACACGACGACCCTGCGCCTCGACGGCGATGCGCTGGCGGGCGCCATCGCCGTGCCGACCGACCTGTCGCACGGCATCCGCGGGCAGTTCGATCGCCTCTACTGGCCGGGATCGAGTTCGACGCCGAACGGAGGCGTGGTCGCCGATGCCGACACCGACATGGATCCAGCCAGGGTGCCGCCGCTGCGCCTGGACATCGCCGATGTGCGCTTCGGCGACGCGAGGCTCGGACACCTCGTCCTGCAGACGCATCCGATCGCGCAGGGCCTGCACATCGACCAGCTCGATGCCACCGCGAAATCGCAGACCGTGAACGCCACCGGCGACTGGACACGCAGCGGCGATGCGACGCGAACGCGTCTGACGATCGGCTTCACCGCCGACAGCCTCGGCAAGATGCTCGACGCCTTCGGCTTCAAGGGCGTGGTTGCCGCCGGCAAGACCGATGCGAAATTGCAGGCGAGCTGGCCCGGATCTCCGACCGCGTTCCGACTGGCCGTGCTGGACGGCACGCTCGACCTGGACGTTGGCGAAGGACGCCTGCTCGAGGTCAAGCCCGGCGCCGGACGCATCCTTGGCCTGGTGAGTCTCGCCGAGCTGCCGCGCCGGTTGAGCCTGGACTTCCGCGACTTCTTCGACAAGGGTTTCAGCTTCAACTCGCTCAAGGGGCGCTTCTTGTTTGCCGGTGGCATCGCGCGGACCGACGACCTGGCGATCAAGGGTCCGGCTGCGGACATCAAGGTGAGCGGGAGCGCCGATCTCGTCGGGCAACGCTACGACCAGACCATCGACGTGCTGCCCAGGGCCGGCGGCATCGTTACCGCGGTCGGCGCCATCGCCGGCGGGCCGGTCGGCGCGGCGGTCGGCGCGGTTGCGGGCGAAGTGCTCAGGCGTCCGCTGCAGCAGATGGGGCACAAGCGTTACCACGTGACTGGCCCCTGGAACAACCCGGATGTAAAGCCTGTGCCGGTCGGCAGCAACGTGGCGGCGCCGTCCGAGCCGATGTCGGGCTAGCCTTTGACCACGACTTGCCGAATCCGCTTCGCGTCCCCATTTCCCCCTTGTTCGCCGCGCACCGTGGCGCGCATCCTCCTGACGAAAACGAACCCATGACGACCGATCTGCTCGCCGTTGCCGAATCCCGCCTGCTCGCACCCGGCGGCCTTGCCGTGGCCACGCTCGGTCGCGCGTTCGAACGCCTGCTCGGTCCCGGCATCGACGATGGCGACCTGTATTTCCAGCATTCGCGCCGCGAGAGCTGGACGATCGAGGACGGCATCGTGAAAAACGGCGCGCATTCAATCGACCAGGGCGTCGGCGTGCGCGCGATCAGCGGCGAGAAGACCGGGTTCGCGTATTCCGACGACATCCGCAGCGACGCCCTGCTCGAAGCGGCCGGCGCTGCGCGCGCGATCGCGCGCAGCGGCATCGAGGCGAGCGGCGGCGCGCCGATCCACGTCGGCGGCCGTGCGTTGTATCCGGCGATCGATCCGATCGACGCGATGGACGCCGATGCGAAGATCGTCGCGTTGCGTCGCGTGGATCAATGGCTGCGCGCTGCCGATCCGCGGGTGAAACAGGTCATCGTGAGTCTTGCCGGCGGCGTCGAAACGATCCTGCTCGCGCGCTCGAACGGCGTCGTGGCCGCCGATGTGCGCCCGCTCGTGCGCTTCAACGTGCAGGTGATCGTCGAGTCGAACGGGAAGCGCGAACAGGGCTATTCCGGTGGCGGCGGACGCTACGGCTACGTCGAGTTGTTCAACGGAGGGAAGCCCGAAGCCTGGGCGCGCGAGGCTTTGCGGCAGGCTCTGGTGAATCTCGATGCGGTCGATGCGCCGGCTGGCGCGATGCCCGTCGTGCTCGGTCCGGGCTGGCCCGGCGTGCTGCTGCACGAAGCGGTCGGCCATGGACTGGAAGGCGATTTCAATCGCAAGGGGACGTCGACGTTCGCCGGTCGAATCGGCCAGCGCGTCGCGTCGAAAGGCGTCACCATCGTCGACGATGGGACCCTGGAAGGCCGGCGCGGTTCGCTCAACGTGGACGATGAAGGCACGCCGACCCAGCGCAACGTGCTGATCGAGGACGGCATCCTCGCCGGCTACATGCAGGACACGCTCAACGCACGCCTGATGGGCGTCGCGCCGACCGGCAACGGCCGCCGCGAGAGCTACGCGCACCTGCCGATGCCGCGCATGACCAACACCCTGATGCTCGCCGGTGCGCACGATCCTGGCGAAATCATCGCCTCGGTGAAGAAAGGCCTGTATGCGGTGAATTTCGGCGGCGGCCAGGTCGACATCACCAGCGGCAAATTCGTGTTCTCGGCCAGCGAGGCCTACCTGATCGAGGATGGCAAGGTCACTCGCCCGGTCAAGGGCGCGACCTTGATCGGCAACGGACCCGAAGCCATGCAGCGCGTGTCGATGATCGGCAACGATCTTGCCCTGGATGAAGGCGTCGGCGTCTGCGGCAAGGATGGGCAGTCGGTGCCGGTTGGTGTCGGCCAGCCGACCTTGCTGGTTGAATCGTTGACGGTGGGCGGAACGCGGGCGTGATCGGAACGCTCTCCGGCACGCTGATTTCGCGTTCAGCCCTCGTCGGTTTCCGATGCGGCGTCGCCGGTCTCCGGCGCTTCATCCAGCAATTCACGCAACGCGCGGAACAGATCGCGATACGCGTGCAAAGGTTTGTGGTGCAGACGCTCGTCCTTCGCGTTGCGCGCAAGCTGGCGCAGATGCTGGCGGTCGGCGGTCGGATGCGCGGTCAGCAGTTCGGCCAGCGCGATGTCGCCGTTGTCGATCAGGCGTTCGCGCCAGACCTCGATGCGATGCAGGGCGGCAGTGTCGCGACGGCTGTCGGCCTTGGCGTGGTCGAGCGCGTGGCGGACGGCCTCCAGCGTTTCGTCGTCCTCGCGGCGCAGGATCTTCGCGAGGTATTGCGTCTGCCGCTTGCGCGCGATCTGCTGGGTGATCCGCTTGCTTTCGCGCACCAGCGCGCGCAATTGGTCGTCGAGCGGAAGCCGCGCGAGTTGCGCGTCGTTCTGTTCGATGAGTCGCTCGGCCAGTTCGAACACCGCCAATGCTTCGCGCCGGAGATGGCTGCGGCTGGGCCCGGCCCAGCCGTTGCTGACTCCGCTGTCGTCGGGACTGATCGCTTCGTCGTCGATTTCGCTCATCATCATTCTGCAAGGATACGCATGTGAGTACGGGTATCGCAAAAACGGGCGTCGACAAAAGCATCGACGCATCGCAGCAACGCATCGCCGATCTGTCCAATCTCGCCGAGGACCTGCTGCGTCGCGCCCGCGCCCGCGGCGCCGACCAGGCCGAACTGTCGCTCAGCGAAAGCCGCGGCCTCAACGTCGCGGTGCGCATGGGCGATGTCGAAACCGTGGAATACATGCGCGACCGGGGCCTGTCGCTCACGGTGTACTTCAACCAACGCAAGGCCAGCGCCAGCACCGCCGACCTCTCGCCATCGAGCCTGGAAGCCACGCTCGACCAGGCCTGCGCGATCGCACGTTACACCGAGGCCGATCCGATGGCCGGACTCGCCGATGCCGACCGCATGGCGAAACGCATCGATGACTACGACCGCTGGCATCCATGGGCGCTCGAACCCGACGCCGCGATCGCGCTCGGCATCGCCTGCGAGACCGCCGGCCGCGACGCCGATCCGCGCATCTCCAATTCCGAAGGCGCCACGGTCAACACCGGCGAAAGCATCAGCGTGTACGCGAACAGCCACGGCTTCGTGGGTTTCGATCGCGGCACGAGCCACAGCATCTCCTGCTCACTGATCGCCGGCGAAGGCGAGGCGATGCAGCGCGACGACTGGTACACGACCGCACTCGCTTCCGGCGATCTCGAGTCGCCGCAGGATGTCGGCCTGCACGCAGCCGAACGCGCGTTGCGCAGGCTCGGCCCGCGTAACGCGCCGACCGGCGACGTGCCGGTGCTGTTTTCCGCCGAAATGGCGCGCGGACTGATCGGCCATCTGCTCGGTGCCGTTGCTGGCAGCGCGCAGTACCGCGAGGCGAGCTTCCTGCTCGGCGCGGTCGGCGAACGCATCTTTCCCGACTGGTTCGCGCTGCGCGAACGTCCGCACCTCCCGCGCGGCTTCCGTTCCAGCGCATTCGACGGCGATGGCGTGGCGACGGTCGAATCCAGCCTGATCACCGGCGGCACCCTGCAGCGCTACCTGCTCGATGCGTATTCCGCGCGCAAGCTGGGCCTGACGACGACCGGCAACGCCGGTGGCGTCTTCAACCTCGACGCGACGCTCGGCAACGACGACCTGCCGGCGCTGCTGCGCCGCATGGGCCGTGGGCTGTACGTCACCGAATTGATGGGGCAGGGCGTCAACCCGGTGACCGGCGATTACTCGCGTGGCGCCTCCGGGTTCTGGGTCGAGAATGGCCAGATCGCCTATCCGGTGGACGAGATCACCATCGCCGGCAACCTGCGCGCGATGTTCCTGGCACTCGAAGCGGTCGGCCGCGAGGTGGATCGGCGCTCGTCGATCCGCACCGGGCCGATGCTGATCGGGCGGATGACGGTGGCCGGTTCGGATGGATGATTGCGTTGGCACTTTCCG
>DATHOV010000362.1:0-2694 GCA_035484515.1 Lysobacteraceae bacterium | reverse complement strand
AGTGCGGCGATCAGGCTGATCGAGATGCCGGTGATCACCCCGAGGTAGGGCACGAAGCTGAGCATGCCGGTGATCATGCCGATCAGCAGGGCGAGGTCGAGGCCGACGAACCACAGCGCGACCGTGTACCAGATGCCCAGGCAGACCATCACCGAAAGCTGGCCGCGCAGGAAACCGCCGAGCATCTCGTTGGATTCGCGCGCCAGCCGCGCGACCGTGGGCTCGATGGCTCGCGGCAGCAGCATGTCCACGCGCTCGACGAGCACGTCCCAGTCGCGCAGGAAATAGAACGACAACACCGGCACGAGGAAGATCGTCGACACAATCTGGATCAGCACCATGCCCGAATGCGAGACCTTTCCGAGCACGTTCGAGGCGACGCCCGCGTCCTGCCAGTGTGCGCGCAGCATCGCGATCACCTGTTGGGGGTCGATGTACGGCGCAAGGTCGAGGTGGGTACGCGAATTGATCCACGGCAATGCGGTATTGCGCAGCCAAGCCGCGTAAGCCGGCATCTGCTCGACGAAATGGCTGATCTGGTCGCCCAGCAGGGGCAGCAGAAAGATCAGTGCCAGCGCGGCCAAGGTGGTCATCGCGAAGAACACCAGGGACACGGAGAAGGTGCGGCCCAGCCGCGCGAGCTCGAGCCGGTCCACCAGCGGATCGCCGAGGTAACCAAAGAAGGCCGCGATCACGAATGGCGTCAGCACGGGCGCGAGCAACCAGATCAGCAGGCCGACCACGATGGTGATCGCCAGCCACTGCCAGCGGCGGCTGTCCTCATGCGCCTCAGCGAGTTGCCCGCTGGATGAAGGATCGAGTGGATTCATCCTTATGCTCCCGGATCCCTGGCCTGCCGTTTGGCACGCAGTCCGCGACGCGCGCGCAGGCCCCAGCGCACAACATAGTCGACGCCGCTGGCCAGCGTCAGCACCGCTACCACCCAGACACCTGCCGCCACGCCATCCGTCGACAAGGGCCGCCATGCGAGTCCGACCAGCAGCCCCAGTACCAGGACGATCTGCGCAACCGTGGTCGCCTTGCTCAACAGGGTCGGGTCGCCCTCGATCGGGCCGATCACGGCGTTGTATACCAACGCGCCGGACACGATCACCACGTCGCGCCCGATCACCAGCGCGGTCAGCCAGCCCGGCGCTGCGCCCACCAGCCACAGACCGACGAAGCTGCCGATCAGCATCAATTTGTCGGCGACCGGATCGAGCAGGCTGCCCAGCCGCGTCTTCCATCCGAAGCCCTTGGCCAGCCGTCCGTCGATGGCGTCGGAAGCTCCAGCGACCAAGGCGATGCCCAGCGCCAGGCGGTAGTCGCCTGCGCGCAGGCTCCACACCAGCGGCACCACCAGCAGCATCCGCATGCCGGTGATCGCATTGGGCAACTGGCGCAGGTTCACGGGTGCAGATGGAAGACCGTACTGGCTGGATCGACGTCCGGCTCCAGCACCTGGCCGACCGCGATCACGCTGCGGAAGCCTTCCATGCCAGTGCTCAGATCGAGCTGCATGCGCAGGCGGTCGTCTTTCGCGCTCAACAACACGATCTTGCGGACGATGCCGATGCCTTCCAGGTAACCCATCGCGCGCACGTAGTCCTCGCTGCCGTGCAGGCCGTCGATTTCGACCGTGAAGGTGCCTGACGGGCCACCGGCCACGACCTTCGCATACTTCTTCGCCAGCGCATCGGCGGCGCCGTCGGCTGCGTTGGCCATCGCCACCCGGGCATCGGGATTGGTCTCGCTCCAGCGGCCGGCTTCGATGCCGCCGTCCAGCAGCGCCCACTGCGCATTCCAGCCGGCGGTCGTGCGGGTGAGCCTGCCGATGAGCTGCATCGGCCCATAGGCGGCTGACGGCAGCACCACCGCCTGCGCCGGGCCGACGCCGGAGGCGAGCAACGCGATCTGCGATTCGACTGGCGTGCCGGCGGGCAGGACAAAGCCCAGTCCACGGTCGTTGGCGCGATCGGTGAGCGACTTCACCACGCTCGTGTGCGCCGAACCGACCAGCCGCGGCCCGTGGCCGTCGTCGATCACCAGCCACAGCACGACCGGCGCGCGCGGCGCCGGCCATGTGGGCAGGCCCGAACCGGCAATCAGGGCGTCCACCGCGCTGTGGTCGAACTGGACCACCAGCCGCTGGCGGTAGATCGGCGCGCCATTGATCGTCTCCGAGTCGGCGGTGAAGTGCGAGTCGATCACCATCTTCCCGGCTGAACCGAGCAGCCCGCGGACCTCCGGCAGGCTGGCCGCGTTGCGCTGTCCGGTCAGCTTGACGATCACCTGCAGCAGCGCGCGCTGCTCCGCCCCCGCTTTCTCGCCCTCGCCCTGGTTGTTGACCAGCACGCTGCCCTCGTAGAGGGACGTATCGTCGGCCAGGGCGATGCCGGCGATCGCGAGCAGGCAGGTGGCGAGCAGGCCGACGAAAAACCGGCGAACGAAGACGTGGCGCATGGCGGTATCCGGGGTATGGCAGCGCCGATTATGCCGCAGCGGGGCTGGTAGAATGGCGAAAGGGGTCAGAGTCGGGTTTCGCGCAAGCCTTCTTGCATGGACTCATGACCTCCATCGCGAAACCCGACTCTGACCCCTCCCGGAGCGTTCCCTTGCACCAGCCGCCCGCGCCCAGCCCTCCGCTCACCTATCGCGACGCCGGGGTGGACATCGATGCGGGCAACGCCGTCG
>DATHOV010000361.1:0-3273 GCA_035484515.1 Lysobacteraceae bacterium | reverse complement strand
AACCTGTCGGCCGAGGCCGCCCGCGGTGGCGATGTGCGCGCGGCGATGAGCGCGCAGCGCATCTGGGATTCGAAGCAGGCTCAGTTCAAGCGTGCGCTCGAACGTCACGATGCGAAGCGGTGGGAAGGCTTCGCGATCGAGGCCGGCCGGATCGATCGCATGTCCAAGGGCCGCGAGCCGGGCGATCCGTGGATCGCGCTCGAACGCCTGCTGGTCGCCGCCGCCTCGACACGCGGGCGCCGTTTGCTGGCCGCGAACCAGCCCTGATGTCGAACGATCCGGACTTCCCGTTCGTCCGTTCGGCAGGCCATCCGTGGCCTGCATTTCGGTGATCCGCATCCTTTACGGCGGCACCTTCGATCCGGTGCACGACGGCCATCTCGCGGTCGCGGACGTGGCATCGGTCGTGTTCGATGCGGATGTTTCCCTGCTGCCTTCGGCCGATCCGCCGCACCGTGCGCCGCCGGGCGCGAGCGCAGAGCAGCGCGCGGCGATGCTCGACCTGGCGGTCGCGGGTCATGAGCGGTTACATGTCGATCTGCGTGAACTGCAGCGGGCAGGGCCGTCGTATACGGTCGATACCCTGCGTCTGGTGCGCGATGAAATCGGGCCGTCCGCCCCACTGGCCTGGATGCTTGGCGCCGATGCCTTCCGCGACCTGCATCGCTGGCACCGCTGGCGCGACCTGTTCGGGCTCGCGCACCTGATCGTCGCCGTCCGACCAGGGCACACGCTTGACGCGCTCGATCCCGAGTTGCACATCGAAGCCGCGACCCGCTGGGCCAACCATCCTGCCGAACTGGAACAGGTCGCGGGCGGATTGTTGTTTCAGCTCGTCTTTACCCTGCGGCGCGAGGCGGCAAGCGGCGTGCGCGGGCGCATTGCGGCTCGATTGCCGTGGGAAGACGAGGTGCCGCCGGCGGTCGCCGCCTACATCCGCGCGCACGGACTCTATTCCGGCCCGGAAACATCGCCGCCACGAGCTTGATCTATACTGGCCCCGCGCCCTGTGGCGCCTTCCGAGCCCAGCACTTGACTGCCCAAGCCGTCGTCATCAAGACCCGCATGCCCGAACCGCCGCCTTCTCCAGAGGCCCTGCTCGCACAGGTCCGCGCGGCCCTCGAGGAAATCAAGGCCAAGGACAGCGTCGAGATCGACGTCCGCGGCAAGACCAGCATCGCCGATTTCATGGTCGTCGTATCGGGAACCTCCACCCGGCACGTGAAGTCCATCGCCGACGAAGTGGTGAAGTTCGCCAAGAAGATCGGCGTGATGCCGCTCGGCGTGGAAGGCGAGCGCGAGGCCGAATGGGTGCTGGTCGATCTGGGCGACGTGATCGTCCACGTGATGCTGCCGCGCATTCGCGAGTTCTATGCGCTCGAACGCCTGTGGACCGTCGGCGACCAGCCGCCCGAAACGGGGTCGGAGTGAGAAATGGGGTCAGAGTGAATTTTTCGCCCTGCCCCCGATTTCCCGAAGATTCCCACCGAAAGACTACACTCCATTTCTCACTCCGACCTCCTCGCCATGCAGCAGGACATGATCACCGGCACCTTCAACTTGCCGGGTTATCGCGTCACCAGGAACCTCGGCATCGTGCGTGGCATCACCGTGCGTTCGCGCTCGGTGGTCGGAAACGTGCTGGGTGGGTTGCAGTCGCTGTTCGGCGGCAACATCAGCGTGTACACGGACCTGTGCGAGCAGGCGCGCACCGAGGCGTTCACCCTGATGTGCCAGCATGCCGACCAGATGGGTGCGAACGCGATCGTCGCCCTGCGCTACGACGCGACCGAGCTGATGGACGGTCTGACCGAAGTGCTGTGCTACGGCACGGCGGTGAAGGTGGAAAAGGCGTGAGGAAACCTCTGAACAAGTTCAGAGGTTTCCCAGCTTCGCTGTTGAGAAGCGCTTCTGCGGTGCATGGATGCACCGCCGCGAACAACGACGCAGGTCGTCGACTCGTCTGAAGAAGTCCAGGATGGACTTGTTCAGACCATCATGAGATGAAAGCGCGCCTGATCGCCGTCGGCGACCGCGCGCCGGACTGGGTCGCCACCGGCTACGCCGACTACGCGAAGCGGCTGTCGCACTGGCTGCCGCTCGAACTCGTGGAAATCGCCCCCGGCGTCCGCGGGAAGAATCGCGATACCGCGCGTGCTGCCCTCGACGAGGGCCAACGCGTACTCGCGGCGCTGCCCAGGAACGCGCACATCGTCGCGCTCGATGGCGGCGGGAAGATGCACACCTCCGAACAGCTCGCGCAACGCCTCGAATACTGGCGTGGCCAGGGGCGCGATCTCGCCTTGCTGATCGGCGGCCCCGAGGGCCATGCCTCCGAGGTGCGTGCCGCAGCGCATGAAATCTGGTCGCTCGGTCCGCTTACCCTGCCGCACATGCTGGTGCGGCTGGTCGTCGCCGAGCAGTTGTACCGTGCAGCGAGCATCTTAACGGGCCATCCCTATCATCGGGCCTAGCAGGTTGGCGACAACGCCTCTGCTGGAGCGATCCATGGATGGATCGTTCGGAATCGAGCACCCCAGTGTTCGATTCATCGGAGTCGAGTCCGGGCATGTGCCCTGATTCGGCGAGCCGGAAATGCGCAGGAAAACGCTTTCTCGACGCACCAATCCACCCGATGGCAAGACGCAAACATGCGCGCATCCGAAACCGAGTTGAAGTTCCTGTACGCCTTCTCGCTTCCGCCACTTCTGATCCTGTTCTCGATCATCGGTTTCGATGAATGGGATGGATACAAGTGGTTTGCGACCGCCTTGGTCTTCGCTGGTGGAATCTGCGCTGCCCGCGCCGCCCGTGCGAGAAGCAACAAGCTATTGACCGGGATCATCTATACGGTGGTAGTGGAACTGGTGATGATCTGCTTGCCGTGATGCCGAGAGCGGGTGGGATCGTCGTTGCGGACGTCGTGTCGCGCAAGCGGGCGGACTGCTTGTGGTCGAGCTCGGGGAACTATCGAAGCCGCAACGTCGCCTCGTCGAACAGCGGCTCGTCCTGACCGACGCGAACGAACAACGCTTTCTGCACGCCGCTCGCAGGTTGTGCCTCGAAATACTGGATGCCATCGGGATCGTCGCCCCATGCGCCGCAAGCCGGTTCGGGGACGTCGTTGGGATCGGCTTTCGCCTTGAGCGCCTTTCCCAGGGCGGCGTTCGACTGGAACGTATAACGCCTGGCTCCAACTGGAGTCGCTCCACCCAGGCCGTTGCCGTGATAGGGCGTGAGCACGCATTGCGCGACGAGCTTCTTCTCGGTGCG
>DATHOV010000360.1:0-6775 GCA_035484515.1 Lysobacteraceae bacterium | reverse complement strand
ACGGCGACCACGTTCATGGCCGTCGCGTCTTCCGCGCAGGCGCTGGCCACGCATTCCGGCGGCCACGACTCCTTCATGGCGGGCATGCACGGCGGGCATTCGCCGGATGAGATGCATGCGCACTTCGACAAGGTCCTCACCGAAGCCGGCGCCAGCAACGCGCAGAAGCAGCAGATCCACACCATCATGAAAGACGCCATGAACGCCGAGCACGCGGACATGCAGAGCTTCCATGACAGCTGCAGCCAGTTGAAGACCCTGCTCACTGCCGCGACGATCGATGAGACCGCCGTCGCCAGGGTCCGATCCGAGCAGGACCAGCTCATGCTCGGCACCAGCCACCGCCTGTCGGACACCATGCTCGCGGTCGCCAGGGTCCTCACCCCCGCGCAGCGTGCGAAACTGGGCGCGGAAATCGACCGGATGATGGCGGAGCACGGCGGGCATCATCACGGCGGTTGATG
Organism: Lysobacteraceae bacterium; assembly: GCA_035484515.1. GTDB lineage: Bacteria > Pseudomonadota > Gammaproteobacteria > Xanthomonadales > Xanthomonadaceae > SZAS-103. The sequence goes on along the minus strand of DATHOV010000360.1, from coordinate 6,311 downwards.
CTCCGTTCAAAAGTAACCGTTCGTGGTGAGGAGCTATCGAGGCGCGCGAAGCGCGATCGAGATGGCGTCTCGAACCATGGTTCGATCGTGGCCTCGACCTGAGGTCTCGATCCGCGCCTCACCACGAACGGAGTTTTTGATTGCGACCTAAATTCAAACCAGAGCCTCCCTTGCCCCAACGCATCCTCCTCATCGACGACGACCAGCGCCTGTGCGCGATGCTCGAACAGTACCTGTCGCAGGGCGGATACGAGGTCGTGTCGCGGCATACCGCCAGCGATGGCCTCGCCGAGCAGCGCCGCACGTCGCCCGACGCAGTCATCCTCGACCTGATGCTGCCCGATGCGAACGGCCTCGACGTCTGCACGCAACTGCGCGAAACCAGCGGCGTGCCGATCATCATGCTCACCGCACGCGGCGAGGCGACCGATCGCGTGGTCGGACTCGAACTCGGCGCGGACGATTACCTGCCCAAGCCATTCGATCCGCGCGAACTGCTCGCGCGGCTGCGCACGGTCCTGCGGCGCGGAACCGCAGCCGTCAATCCGACGCTGCGATTCGGCCGCCTCGAAATCGATCGCGAAGCGCGCCAGGTCCGTCTCGATGGCCAGACGAAGACCCTCACCAGCTACCAGTTCGACATCCTGCTCGCGCTGGCCGAACGCGCGGGCAGGGTGGTCAGCCGGAACCAGTTGCTCGACGCCATCGCCGGCCGCGCGATGGATGCGTTCGACCGCACCATCGACGTCCACATCTCCAACATCCGCGCCGCGATCGAGGACAACCCCAAGCAGCCCAAGCGCATCCTCACCCTGCGCGGCGTCGGCTACCTGTTCACCCGCGTGCAGGACGACGGAGCGCCGGTGTGACGCGGCGCCTTTACGTGCGGATCTACCTGACCACGCTGGCCTCGCTGGCGGTGGTGGTGATCCTGTGCGTCGTGCTGTGGCAATTCACCGCCGCACGTTCTGTCGAAGCCGAACAGGACCGTTTCATCGGCGCGCTGGTCGGCAAGGCGCTGCCGCCGGATGCCAGACCCGACGCATTGCAGAAAGCTCTGGACGAGATCGTCGTGCCGCCGATCGAAGGGCTGGTGCTGTTCGACCGCTACGGCACGCGCATCGCCAGCGCGGGATACCTGGGCAGGGCGCTGGCCGCCACCCATCCCGATGCGGCCGTCGTCATGGGGCAGCCCATGCATCGCAGTTCCTCGATCCATGAGATCCACCTCGACGACGGCCGCATCGTCGTCGCGCGCATGCGTACCGATTCGCTGCAGGTCCATCTGGGCGGACTCGTGCTGACCCTGCTGATCGCGCTCGCCGTCGCGCTCGCCACGTACCCCATCGTGCGTCGTCTCACGCGGCGGCTCGAAGCGCTCGCCGGCACCGTCGATCGCTTCGGCCAGGGCGACCTCGCGGTGCGTGCGCCGCTGTCAGGAAACGATGAAGTGTCCAGCCTCGCGTCCAGCTTCAACGACATGGCCGACCGCGTCGCGAAACTGCTCGAAGCGCACAGCCGCATGCTCGCCAACGCATCGCACGAGCTGCGCTCGCCGCTCGCGCGCATCCGCATCGCGCTGGAGTTGAATGCCGGCAACCCGCGCCCCGAGTTGCTGGAAAGCATGCGCAAGGACTGCGCGGAAATCGAATCGCAGATCGAGGAGATCCTGCTCGCCAGCAAGCTCGACACCGTCGACACCGCGTTGCCGCACGACACCGTCGACCTGGAAGTGCTGGTCGCCGAAGAAAGCTCGCGGCTCGACATCCCCTTCGACACCGTCCCCGCCGAAGTCCGCGGCGACGCGCGCCTGCTGCGCCGGCTGATCCGCAACCTGCTCGAAAACGCATTGAAATACGGCGTCACCGGCGTCGATGCCAGGCTCGCCATCGAAGCCAACAGCGACCGCATCCTGCAGATCGGCGATCGCGGCCCGGGAATTCCCGAAGCCGAACGCGAACGCATCTTCGAACCCTTCTACCGCCCCGCGAACACCGCGGAAACCGGCAATGGCTGGGGACTGGGGCTTGCCCTGGTGCGACAGATTGCGGATCGCCATCGCGGGAGCGTGCGCTGCCTGGCGCGCGAGGGTGGGGGATGCGTGTTCGAGTTGCGACTGCCCGCGCCGGATCGGATGGATTGAGTCGGCGCGGTTTCGATCGGGAAAGAAATGCCGCGGATGGGGGGGCGGAGCAAAGGCCCCCTCGGTTGTCATCCCGAGGATCGCGAGGGATCGGTCGGACGATTGCGCAGCAGTGTCTCCGAAAGGCTCGGGCAATTGCCTCTGGTGTCCCTTTGTGCCGGTTCGTCGTCAGCCCCCTGGCTGTCATCCTGAGTGGAGCGAAGGATCTCGCTCCTGGCAGCCATCCCGAGTCAGGACCGAGTGTGGTTGCCGGGCGTAACCTCATGACTGCAATGATCGCAAGGATTCGCGACGACATCGGCTTCGGATCGGCAGCACGCATTGCCGTCCCGCGCCGATCGGATATCACCCAAGGAGTGGCCCCCATGAAGATCCGGAAAGTACGCATTCACCGCTTCGGCGGCCCCGAAGTGCTGCAACTCGACGAGGTCGAGTCTTCGCTGCCGGATGCCTCGCAGGTGCTCATCACCGTGAAGGCCGCCAGCATCAACCCCGTCGACTTCAAGATCCGCAACGGCGGCTATCCCGCCGTCAAGGAAGACCGGTTGCCCTACGCGCTCGGGCGCGATGTCTCCGGCATCGTCGAGGCCTGCGGCCCCCAGGCCACCCAGTTCGCCGTCGGCGACGAAGTGCTGGGCATCGTCGCCATCGGCGGCGGCGGTTATGGGCAGAAGGTCATCCTCGACCAGCAGGCCATCACCCGCAAACCCGCATCCATCGACCACGTCCACGCAGCCGCGATTCCCCTGGCCGGACAAACCGCCTGGCAGGGCTTGTTCCGCTACGGCCAGCTCAAGAGCGGACAGTCGGTGCTGATCCACGGCGGCTCGGGCGGCGTCGGACATTTCGCGGTGCAGTTCGCCAAGGCCAAGGGCGCCCGCGTGTACACGACGGCCTCCACCGGCAACCTCGAGTTCGCACGCAGCCTCGGCGCCGACGTCGTGATCGACTACAAGACCCAGCGCTTCGAGGAGATAGCCAAGAACCTCGACATGGTCTTCGACCTGATCGACGGCGAAACCCGGGATCGCTCCTGGCCCCTGCTCAGGCGCGGCGGCGTCCTGGTCTCGACCTTGTCGCAACCCTCCGAGCAGACAGCCTCGCGACACGGCGTGCGCGCAGTGAGGTACACCGTGGAAGCCAACGGCAGCGAGCTGGCTGAAATGCTCGAACTCGTGAATGCGGGCAAGGTGAAACCGCATGTGCAGAGGACGTTTCGGCTTGAGGAGGCGGCGCAGGCGATGGCGGTGGTCGAGCACGGCGGTTCCGTGGGGAAGGTGGTGCTGGTGGTGGAGTAGAGCGCGCGAGCGTTGGCGGGGCTCAGGCACGACGCGTCTTCGAAGACTGCGGGGATGCAGCAGAATCAGATCAATCGTCAATCAAGTCAGGCAATTCAAGTACTTATGTGCAAACTGTCAATTAACTACTAATTCGTATAGATTTTAGTAGTTGATTGACAGGGGCGAAAGACAGTGAAGCTTCCGGTTGCGCCAACGCCTTGGGTCCAACTGCTCCAGCGGCACGCCTCTTCGCTGGGCAACATCCTCGCGGCCCGGCTGCGGCCCGAGCCGGGAGGCAAGTACGAGCATTGGGACCATCTGCGGCATCTTTCCCCGCCAGCCGGCCTGAGCCCCGAAGAATGGTGGGTGGGAATCAAGTTCGCCCGGCATGCGATCGGTCGGGAGCTGGCTCTCCACGACAAGGCCGGCAAGCCTTTCACGATGTCGCTTCCGGACTCCATGCAGCGTCGCCTTTTCCTGATAGCGCGCGATGCAGCGGGATCCATCCAGGGGCTTGAGCGCATCGAGGACGACCCTTCCCGGGAACGCTATCTGATCCGTTCGCTGATCGAGGAAGCCATGACGTCCTCGCAACTCGAGGGCGCTGCGACGACGACGCAGGTCGCCAAGGCGATGCTCAAGACCGGCAGGCAGCCGCGCGACTACGGCGAGCGGATGATTTTCAACAACTACGCGACGATGCTCGAACTCAAGCGCTGGCTCCCGCAGCCGCTGACACCCGACATGGTGTTCGAAATGCATCGGATGCTGACCCAGGAAACGCTCGCTTCCGATGCCGCCGGACGCTTGCGTAGATCCGACGAGGACATCGTCGTCGAGGACGAAGCAGGCAATGTCCTGCATGTGCCTCCTGCCGCTTCCGAACTCCCCCGGCGATTGCAGGCGCTATGCGATTTCGCCAACTCCGACGATCCCGAGGCCTTCATCCACCCGGTGATCCGCGCCATCGTGATCCACTTCCAGATCGGCTACGACCATCCGTTCTGCGACGGCAACGGACGCACGGCACGTGCCCTGTTTTACTGGTCGATGTTGCGTTCCGGGTTCTGGATGACCGAATACCTGTCGATCTCGAGCATCCTCAGGAAAGCGCCCTCGAAGTACAGCCGCGCATTCCTGTTCACCGAATCCGATGAGTCGGACGTCAGCTACTTCATCGACCACCAGCTCGACGTCATCCTGAGCGCGATCGAAAGCCTGCACGGCTACCTGGCACGCAAGGAAGAGGAAAGAACCCGGGTCGAGACGCTGCTCAAGCCCGGAAGCAGGCTGGCGGCCCGGATCAACCACCGGCAGCGCGCGGTGCTGCTCAACGCGCTGCGCCACCCCGACCGCCACTACACGATCGAGGCCCACCGCCGCGCGCACGACGTGACCTACCAGACAGCTCGGACCGACCTGCGGGGTCTGGTTTCCGCCGGTCTCATGGAACAGCACCAGCAGGGGAGGGCCTTCGTGTTTCAGGCGGCGCCTGATCTTGCGGGTAGGCTCAAGCATTAGCGGCATGGACGGGATCAAGATGTCGCTCTGACACCGCTCTTGGTGCGCGGGGCGTAAAGGGTTGAGGAAGTCGCTCTGACGCCGTTTTTTCCGCATCGCACTATTTCCATTGGTTCTCGCGATGGGTCCTGACTGCATTGACTTGGTCTTCTTCGGAATTTCGCCCGTCCTAAAGGCCAGCACCTTGAATTCGAACAATCCCCTCGTTTCCGGATTCCATGAGATCTTTCAGGGTTTGGGTTTCGGTTACTAGCAAGCGCATTACTGGGCCAAGCATTGCGCCAAAAGCATGCTTCTCGCCGGAGAAACTTCGGCTGACAACACCTCGGACGACGGCGCCATCCCCGCCGAATATCGGACCACCGCTCATCTTCCCAGGTACTCTCGCGCGGAAATCGAAGCAGGGGCCAGGAGTAGGCACCTCTTTGCGTTGGAGATTGTCCGGAAATAAGTGCATCACCTCTCCAACGGAGACATACAGATCTAGAGTCGCATCAGGGACGACGATCCGTCCTTCTTTTCGCTGTAGGGGGATATCCATCATCTCGGCGTAGCCTAAGGCAAAAGATTTTTCTCCGACAACAAAAGAGTTGAGCGAAAGATTGAGGGGCTGATGCGCCACATCCGCAGGCAATGGTGGCACCTTGCAAATCGCGATGTCAGTGTGGATGTCGATGCGATCAGGCTCATGGATGAGCGGGCTATCTCTCCATTCTCCCCAATACCTGCATTTCTCAAATGGGAGAAAAAAATATCCGCGGTGCCCATAGGCAGGGTTAAGAGGGATGAGCACCCCCATGCTCAGGCCGTCCAGAAATCTGAGGGTATCGCCGATTCTGCTGACTCGCCCGTAACCGCTATCTTGCGGGTCGAGAAGAACATGACAAGCGGTGATGACATATCCCGTACAACTGATAACGAAACCAGTGCCGATGCATCTGGCTATGTTTTCGCCCTCGACTAGGGCGACGACCGGCACAACACTCTGTTTAAGCAAGAAGTCCGTTGATCCAAAAGAAGTAACGAGTTCAAGAAAGCTTCTTGAAGCGGGCGATGACGTCAGTAGTTCAAACTCACTTTCAAATATGAAAAAGCCTGGATCGAACCCCGGCTTGGGCTTAAGCGCGAGGCCCTTCATATCGTGAATCGCCCAGCGACCGGCTTGGTTCCTTCTCCATAAGGTCTTTAAGACGCCCATTTCTGAGGTTGGTTCAGTCATGTCGATTTTTCGGGCAGCAGAATAAGAGATCAATTCCAAGTCAAGAAGCGAGAAAATGGGTGCCGGGGGTAAAGCATCAGAGCACTTCTTCAACGCTTGTGGTTGAGCCTAGCCTCCAAAAACACACTCTCCCGATGAAACCCCAGAT
>DATHOV010000359.1:0-6258 GCA_035484515.1 Lysobacteraceae bacterium | reverse complement strand
GATCCGGAAGTGACCCTGGAGGAAGACCTTGCGCGTCGCGATTTCACCGTCAATGCGATCGCGCAGGACGCGGACGGAAACCTGATCGACCCCTTCGGCGGCGTCCGCGACATCGAGGCGCGCATGCTGCGACACGTCTCGCCGGCCTTCGTCGAGGACCCGGTGCGCGTGCTGCGCGCTGCGCGCTTCATGGCGCGCTTCGCACCGATGGGCTTCGTCGTGGACGCGCAGACGCGCGAGCTGATGCGCGCCATGGTGGCCGATGGCGAAGTCGACCACCTCGTGCCCGAGCGAGTCTGGCAGGAACTGGCGCGCGCGCTCGCCGAGCCGCAGCCTTCGGCCTTCCTCGCCACCCTGCGCGAATGCGGTGCGCTCGCACGCATCCTTCCGGAAGTCGACGCGCTGTACGGCGTGCCGCAGCGCGCGGAATTCCATCCGGAGATCGACACCGGCATGCACCAGCAGATGGTCAGCGACATGGCCGCAAGGCTCGCGCCCGGCGATGCGCTGGTCGGTTTCGCGGCGCTCACCCACGATCTCGGCAAGGCGCTCACGCCGGCCGATGTGTTGCCGAAACACATCGGCCACGAACACGCCGGACTCGCCCCGCTCGCGGCGCTGTGCGAACGACTGAAGGTGCCCTCGACGCACCGCGAACTCGCGATCGCCGTCTGCCGCGAACATCTCAACGTGCACCGCATCGATGAACTGCGCGATGCCACCGTGCACGACCTGATCGCGCGCTGCGACGGGTTCCGCAAGCCCGATCTGGTCGACCGCCTCGCGACCGTCTGCGAAGCCGACAAGCGCGGCCGGCTCGGGTTGCAGGACAGCGCCTATCCGCAGGCGGCATCGTTGCGCGCATGGCATCGCGCGGCGCTGGCGGTGGATGCCCGCGCGATCGTCGCAGCCGGTGCGACCGGCGCGGAAGTCGGCGTGCGCCTGCGCGAGGCGCGCATCGCAGCGATCGGCATGGCACGCAAGGGCGCCTGACACGACCGCTCAGCGCGCGATTCGCATCTCCATCTTCTGCAACAGGTTGGCCAGCGGTGTCCATGCGATCGCGAGACCCGCCGCGACGCCGACGGTGTCCACGCAGGCATCGAACAGCGACATGTCGCGGTACGTCGTCAGGTAACCCTGAGCGAGTTCGAGCGCGATGCCGAGCACCACCATCGCCACCGCCGCGACGAACTGCGCATCGCGACTCGCATAGAGCTGCACCGCGAACGCGGTGAGGGCCGAGTAGGCGATGAAGTGGTCGAACTTGGCGATCGTGAGCAGGTCGGGGATCGGCGGCCCCGGCATCAGCGACAGCACGATCACGCCGAGGATCATGACGATCCACACCGCGATCCACAGCAGCGGCCAATGGAACGCACGCAGCATCACAGGCTTCCACTCAGGTCGGCGAACGCGAATGCCGGTTCGAAATCCAGGCCACGCTGGAATCCCATCGCCTGGAAGCGCTCGCCCATCGCATCCGGCAGGGTCAATCGCTTCGCTTCCTGCACGGTCCGCATCCTTTCCATCTCCGCCAGATCCTGCGCCGCTTCCAGCGCCTCGCCGAGCCCGTTGCCGAGCAGGAATTGCGCCTGCGTGCAGTAACCGGCGAGTTCGAATCCGATCCGCGTACCGGCCTCGGCCAGGGCGGTGAAATCGACCGATGCGGTGATGTCCTGCAGGCCCGGCCAGAAGAACGGATCGGCGTGCGCGCGATGACGGTAATGGCACATCAGGGTGCCGTCGCGGCGCTCGGGCGCGTAGTACACGCGGCGGGGATGGCCGTAGTCGACGAACAACATCGCGCCGCGCTGCATCGATCCGGCCACCGCGTCGATCCAGTACGGCAACTGCGGCAGCGCTTCGGAACGATAGCCTTCGTCCATCCTCGCATCGAGGCCGCGTTCGAGGTGGCGCAGCGCCTGCGCCAGCAGCGCATCGGCCGGCCGCGTCGTCCACGTGAAGGCTCCGTGCCCGTCGAGGCCGACGCATTGTTCGACCGCCTCGCCTTCCTCGATCGCGAAGCGCGTGGCCGGCAGGGCATCGATCACCTCGTTGGCGAACAGCACGCCCTGCCACGCCTCGTGCGGCGGCGCGTCGAGCCATTCGATGCGTGCGGCGATGTCGGCGGCCAGGTTCGCGTGCAGGCGTTCGCGCTGGCGTTCGCGCAGGTCCGCGCTCGGTTCGAGGATCGCGTAGCGCGCGGGCAAGGCATCGCGCTCGGCCAGATGCGACAACGCGCGTTCCGCGAACGCGCCGCTGCCGGCGCCGAGTTCGAGCAACACCGCATCCGCACCGAGCTCGCGCAGCACCGGTGCAAGCGCGTCGGCGACGCAACGCGCGAACAGGCCACCGCATTCCGGCGCAGTGGTGAAATCGCCGCCTTCGCCGAACTTGCGCGCGCCGGCGCTGTAGTAGCCGAGCCCGGGCGCGTACAGCGCCAGCTCCATGTAGCGCCAGAACGGCAACGCGCCACCGGCCTGCGCGATCGCCTCGCGGATCAGCGCGGACAGCCGCTGGCTGTGCTCGCGCGCGGTGGCATCGGGCTCGGGCAGGGCGGTGGCTCGCGGCATGGGGAAGTCGGGGCGAGGGTCGAGGGTGCGCATTGAATCATGCCGGCGGCCCTGCTGGCAGGCCCGGCCGGTTCGTGACGCACGACCCGCGCAGCGGCCGGCGGACGCGCTACTATCGCCCGGTCGAATTCCACAACACAGCCAGGAGACGTCCCATGCGCAAGATCCTGTTGATCGCCGCCACCGGCCTGCTCGGCCTGCTGCCCTGCGCATCGATGGCGCAGGACATGAACTCGCCGGTCGGCGTCTGGAAGACCATCGACGACAAGACCGGCAAGGCGAAGTCGCTGGTGAAGATCTTCGAGGTCAACGGCAAGCTGTCGGGCCAGGTGATCGAGGTGTATCCGCTGCCCGGCGAGGACCCCGACCCGATCTGCGACAAGTGCACGGGCGGCGACCACAACAAGAAAATCAAGGGCCTCGTCATCATGTGGGGCTTCACCCATGACGGCGACGTGTGGGACGGCGGCCACATCTTCGATCCGCAGAAGCAGGGCAGCGACGAGGATCCCTACAAGGCCAAGCTGACCGTGATCGAAGGCGGCCAGTCGTTGATCGTGCGCGGCTACCTCGGCTTCTCCTGGATCGGACGCAGCCAGACCTGGCATCGCGTGGTCGATAACAAGTAGCCGCGGAAAAGGCGGAAAGGGGGAGGTTTCGCGCATGCCATCGGAACGTCCGGTCGCATTGATCACCGGCGCCTCGCGCCGCATTGGGGCGGCCATCGCGCGGCGCCTGCACGAAGCCGGTTACGACCTCGCCCTGCACCACCGCCGCGACGACGACCGCATGGACGCGCTGGTCGCCGAACTGGAAACCGGACGTCCAGGCAGCACGCTGGAACTGCGTGCCGAACTGGCCGACATGGACGACCTGCCGCTGCTGATCGGCGACGTGATCATGCGCTTCGAGCGCATCGACGTGCTGGTCAACAACGCCTCCGCGTTTTTTCCGACGACGATCGGCGAAACCACACCGCAGCAATGGGACACGATCTTCGCCGCGAACGCGCGCGCGCCGTTCTTCCTGTCGCAGGCCGCAGCGCCGCACCTGCGCGCGACCGGCGGCTCGATCATCAACCTCGTCGACATCTACGCCGAGCGCCCGCTCAAGGATTACACCCTGTACTGCATGGCCAAGGCCGCTCTGGTGATGCTCACGATGTCGCTGGCGAAGGAGCTGGGCCCGGAGGTGCGGGTGAACGGCATCGCGCCGGGCGCCGTACTCTGGCCCGAGGCCGGCATCGACAGCGAACGCCAGCAGAAGCTGATCGCCAAGACCGCCCTCAAGCGCGCCGGCGATCCGCAGGATGTCGCCGAAGCCGCCCTGTACCTGATCCGCGACGCGCGCTACACCACCGGCGAGATCCTGCGCGTGGACGGCGGGCGCACGCTGGCGATCTAGGCGCTGCTATGCTGTGGCCATGAGCCCGGATCGCACCGACCGCAGCGCCACGACCTACATCGCCGCGCGCAAGGGCAATCGCACGATCTCGGAACGGATCGGCGATGCGATCGTGCAACTGCTTTCGCAGCTGCCCGACACCGTGGAGGGCGCAAGCCTGGCGCCCGAGGCGCGCGCGCTCGCGATCGCCGATGCGGCCGCGCGCAAGGCCGCGATCGTCGCCGGCACGCTGGCGCTGCCGCCCGGCCCGCTCGGCTGGCTCACCGTACTACCCGAGCTGTATGCGATCTGGAAGATCCAGGCGCAAATGGTCGCCGACATCGCCGGCACCTACGGCCGCCGCTGGCAACTCACCCGTGAGCAGATGCTGTTCTGCCTTTTCCGCCACACTGCCGCACAGGCCTTCCGCGACATCGCGGTGCAGGTCGGCGAACGCTGGCTGGTGCGCACGGCCGGGTCGGCCTCGGTGCGCGCGGTGTCGCGCAAGATCGGCGTGCGCATGACCGAGCGCGGCATCGGCCGCGGCGTCGCGCGCTGGCTGCCGGTGATCGGCGCAATGGGCGTGGGCGCCTACGCCTGGTACGACACCCGCCATGTCGCGCGCACCGCGATCCACCTGTTCGCGATCGAATCGGCCGCCGGGCATGCCTTCGACGGCGACGAGGCTTCGCTGTACGACTGAGGCCTACGCCTTGATCCGGAACGCCTGTTGCAACGCATCGGCATCGAATCCGAGCGGCGCCTGGCCATCGGTCGCATAGCGGTACAGCGCGGCCGAGTAGATCCCCGCCAGCGCCGACTGCACCAGCGCGAGGCCGAGCACGGCCACCACGGTCACGCAGCCAATCAGGATCGCCGGCGGGACCATGCCGTTGCTCGCGAAGAATCCGGCCAGCGCCATGCCAACCAGCATCACCGCAAACGTGGCCAGCCCGAACACCACGCCGACGCCGCCATTGCCGATCAGGTTCTCGCCCCAGGTGCTCTTGAGCAGTTCCGCGCTTTCCTTGATCGCCTCGACCGGCCCGACGTCCTTGCTGACCAGCACCGGCACGACCATCGATGTCGCCAGCGTCCAGGCAACGCCGATCATGCCCACCACGATCTTGCCGATGAAGCCGGCACGTTCCTCCAGCGCGCGCAGGACCATGCCGACGGTCGCGGCGATCGCCGCATAGCCGACGATCGGCATTAGTTTGCTGCGCGCGATGGCCAGGCCGTCGGCGACGGTCGGATCGCCGCCGTCGAGACGGATCATCGCCGCACCGACCAGGGCCGTGTTGAAGAAGAAGATCACGATGTACTGCACGAAGTAGAACAGGAACGACCACAGGTAAAGGATCGGCCGCATCGGATCGCCGCTGCCCATGTGCTGGTACATGCCGGTGCTGACGACCGGCGCGATGAAGGTCGCCATGACCAGCAGCACCGCGATCGCCGATGCCAGCGGAAACACCAGCAGTTCGCGGTCGGAACGCAGCACTGCCGCGCTGGCCTTCACCAGTTCCCAACTGCGCGCGAATTTCTCGGCCATGGCGGCTGCTCCCGTGTGTGGATGCGCGGGATCATATGCGAAATGGCGAGATGGGGTCAGAGTGAATTTTTCGCCGAGCGTCCACCAGCCACGCGATGCGCCTCGTCGAAAAACTTCACTCTGACCCCATCTCGTCCAGCCGCAGGACTTCCGGCAATGGCGTCGCGTGCTGCGGATGCCCGGCCCACAGCTGCGCGAGCATGCGGCCGCCGAGCGGATCGCGGAAATCCGGTGCGATCTGCGCCAGCGGCTGCAGCACGAAGGCGTGCCGCAGATCCGGTCGCGGGATCTGCAAATGGCTGCCGGGCGCCGGCACGATCACGCAGTCGTCGAAGAACACGATGTCGATATCGAGCGTGCGCGAAGCGAAGCGTGACGCGCTGCGGTCGCGGCCCTGCGCGGTTTCCAGCGCGTGCAGCCATGTATCCAACGCGAACACGTCCAGGTCGGTGCGCACGATCGCGGCGGCGTTGAGGAAATCCGGCCCGTCGAAACCGACCGCCGGCGTGCGCAGCACCGACGAGAACACGACCTGCCCGAAGCGCTCGCGCAGCGTGGCGGCGGCGGCGCGCAGGTGGCGTTCGGGTTCGAGGTTGCTGCCTAGGCTCAGCAGGGCTGTGTGAAAAGGGGTCAGAGTGGATTTTTCGCCGATCGACTTCCAGCCGGGCGATGTCTCATGTCGAAAAACTTCACTCTGACCCCTTTTCGTCACTCTGACCCCTTTCTTTTCTTGTCCCGCTCGAT
>DATHOV010000358.1:0-3071 GCA_035484515.1 Lysobacteraceae bacterium | reverse complement strand
TCGCTTCGGTGGGTTGCGCATTGTCGACGACGATGGGCACGCTGCTCGCTTTCCGCGCCCTGCAGGGCCTGTCGGCTGGCGTCGGCCTGATCGTCGGCCGCGCGGTGATCCGCGACTGCCTGCACGGCCACGACGCCCAGCGGATGATGAGCAACGTCTCGATGATCTTCAGCATCGCCCCGGCGATCGCGCCGATGATCGGCGGCTTGCTGCTGGACTGGTGGGGCTGGCACGCGACGTTCTGGTTCCTTACCCTGTTCTCGGTCGTGTTGTGGACGACGACGTTCTTTGCCCTGCAGGAAACGCTGCCCCTCGGACAGCGCACGCCTTTCCACCCGAAGACCCTGCTGAAGACCTACGGCGCGATGCTCGGCAACCGCGAATTCGTGAAGCTCGCGCTCGCCGGCACCCTGAACTTCAATGCGATGTTCCTCTACATCGCCTCGGTGCCGGTGTTCGTGCCGGTGCTGATGGGATTGAACGAGCGCCAGTACGCATGGTTCTTCGCGCCGACCATCGGCGGGATGATGCTGGGCGCGTTCGTGTCAGGACGCATGGCCGGACGCGTGAGCGGGCTGCGCATGGCCAACCTCGGCTGCGCCGTCGGCGGCGTCGCGGCGACGGCCAACATCGCCTTCAACCTGCTGGCGAAGGACCTGCACCCGCTGGTGTTCCATGCCTTCGGCGTGCCGCTGCTGCTGCCGCTGGCAGTGCTGCCGATCATGGCGAGCGCGTTCGGCGTCGCCCTGGTGTTCCCGATCCTCACCCTGGCCCTGCTCGACATGTACCCGCGCCAGCGCGGCGGCGCCTCGTCCGCCCAGGCCTTCATCGGCCTGGTGCTGAACTCGATCGTCGCCGGCATCATCGCCCCGCTGGTCGCGCCGAAGGGCGAGCACGCGGCCTCCGACGGCCTCCATCTCGCGCTGACCGCGGCAGCGTTCACCCTGTTCGGCTGGCTGCTGTGGCGCGGCTACGCCAGCCACCACGCGAAGTTTCCGCAGGTGCCGCAGGAGTCGGCGGCACTGGAGCCGGCGGACGAGATGTAGCGATCAGCCCAGCAGCGTCACCGCCAGCGCGAGGATCGCCGGCCCGCCCTGCAGGTAGAGGATGCGCATCTTGACGCTGTAAGCGCCATAGAGCGCGGCGACGATCACGCAACCGAGGAAGAAAATCTTCAATTGCTGCGCCAGGGCGGCGTCCGGCTGCAGCAGACTCCACACCAGGCCTGCCGCGAGGAATCCGTTGTACAGCCCCTGGTTGGCCGCGAGCGACTTGCTCTCCTCGGCGAATTCGGCGGTCAGTCCGAACGCGCGCCGCGTCGTCGGCTTGGTCCACGCGAACATCTCCAGGTACAGGAAGTACAGGTGTTCGAACGCAACCAGTCCGATCAGGACCATCCCCAGCATGCGCATGGCGCGTCCCCTCGCTTCGCGTGGTTTGGAGCGTGTCGCGATCATGTCCTCGTGGGCAGTCGTCGGCAAGCGCCCTGGCTTCACGGCCGTCTCGTGCGCTGCGACGGAATGCGGCTAGAGTGTCGGCATTCCCGTCGGTGTTTCGATCCATGCCCAAGGCCAGGACAGCTTACGTGTGCTCCGAATGCGGGGCCGATTTCGGCAAGTGGCAGGGCCAGTGCGACGCCTGCGGCGCGTGGAACACGCTCTCGGAAATCGTGATCGAGCCGGCCACATCGGCTTCGAAGCCGCCTCTGCGAGCCGGCTACGCGGGCGCCGATGTCGCGAAGGTCGTGGCCCTGCGCACGGTCGGTGAGGTCGAGGAAGTACGCACCCTGACCGGCATCGGCGAATTCGACCGCGTGCTCGGCGGTGGGCTGGTCGAAGGCTCGGTGGTGCTGGTCGGTGGCGATCCGGGCATCGGCAAGTCGACCTTGTTGCTGCAGGCGCTGGCGTCGCTGGGTTCGCGCCTGCCGGGCCTGTATGTGACCGGTGAGGAAAGCCTGGCGCAAGTCGCATCTCGCGGACGGCGGCTCGGTCTGGCGCTCGACGGACTCGACGCACTGGCCGAGACCTGCGTCGAACGCATCCTCGCGCAGGCGCAGGCCGCGAAGCCGAAATTGATCGTGGCCGATTCGATCCAGACGCTGTGGAGCGAGCAACTTGCTGCGGCGCCCGGCTCGGTGTCGCAGGTGCGCGAGTCCGCCGCGCGTCTGGTCGGCTACGCGAAGCAGACCGGCACCTCGGTCTTCCTCGTCGGCCACGTCACCAAGGAAGGCGGCATCGCCGGTCCGCGCGTGCTCGAGCACATGGTCGATGCGGTGCTGTATTTCGAGGGCGAGAGCGGCTCGCGTTTCCGCGTGTTGCGCGCGTTCAAGAACCGCTTCGGCGCGGTCAACGAACTCGGCGTGTTCGCGATGGGCGACAAGGGTCTGCGCGAAGTGCCGAATCCGTCGGCGATCTTCCTGTCCGGTTCGGCCACGCCACAGTCGGGCAGCGTGGTGATGGTCACCCGTGAAGGCACGCGGCCGCTGCTGGTCGAAGTGCAGGCGCTGGTCGATCATTCGCCGTTGTCGAACCCGCGCCGGGTGACCCTCGGGCTGGAACAGAACCGGCTGGCAATGCTGCTCGCGGTGCTGCATCGGCATGGCGGCGTCGGCGTGTTCGACCAGGACGTATTCGTCAATGTCGTCGGCGGGATCCGCGTTCAGGAAACCGCGGCCGACCTTCCAGTGCTGCTCGCGGTTCTCAGCTCGTTGCGCGACCAGCCGCTCGTCGGAAAGGCAGTCGTGTTCGGCGAAGTCGGGCTGTCCGGCGAGATCCGCCCGGTACCGAACGGCGACGAGCGTCTGAAGGAGGCCGCATCGCACGGCTTCAGGCGCGCGATCGTGCCGAAAGCCAATGCGCCGAAGCGGGGGAAGGTCGGCGAGATGGATGTTATCGGGGTGGATCGGCTGGCGGAGGCGCTGGAAGCTGCGATTTGACGGCCGTCCGTTCATCCATCTGCCGTTTGTGTCGATGCGTGATGGAAACGGATTCTGTACGGGCGATTCAGTCGTGTTGACTGCGCCACAACGTGTTGCTAGAGTCCTCCGCGTACACCCTCAAAACCGGCAAGGG
>DATHOV010000357.1:0-3223 GCA_035484515.1 Lysobacteraceae bacterium | reverse complement strand
TCAACGAAGACCAGTCGCTCAACCTGCAGTTCACCGTGTTCAGTGCCGAGCCCGGCGTGGAGTACCACTACAAGGTACAAGGGCTTACGGCCGACTACACCGACTGGCGTGAACAACCCACCTTGGGCCTTAGCGGACTGGATCGGCCTGGCGACTACGAGATCCATGTGCAAGCGCGCACGCCCAGTGGGCGTCCGGTACAGCCGATCCACTACACTTTCACCATCACGCCGCGCTGGTACCAGATCACAATGGTCCGGCTGTTGATTGCTTTGGCCATGCTGGTTGTGCTGCTTGTACTGATTCGCTGGCGCGAGCGTCGTCAGGCACAGCGCTATGTCGAGCGTCAGCAATACCTCGAAGGCAAGATCGCCGAGCGCACCGTGGAGCTGGAGGCCGCCAACCGCAAGCTCGCCGAGTTGGCGACCGAAGACAGCCTGACGGGGGTCGCCAACCGGCGCGCTCTAGAAACGGGCCTGCAACGAGAATGGCAGCGTTGTCGCGACCGGCGCGATCCAATCGGTCTACTGATGATCGACGTCGACCACTTCAAACAGTACAACGACCGCCATGGCCACCAGGCAGGCGACCTCGTGCTCAAGAGCGTTGCCGACCGGCTTTTGACGGGACTGGAGCCGCAATGCGAGTTGCTCGCGCGCTATGGTGGAGAGGAGTTCTGCTTGCTGTTGCCGGGCGTCGCCCTTGAGGCCGCACAGCAACGCGCAGAGAAACTGCGGCAGTCGTTCGAAACAGCCGATTCGCTGGTCACGGTCAGCATCGGCGTCGCCTCCCGCGTGCCGCGCGAGGACGATAGTCCGCAGGCCCTGCTGAGAACGGCCGATCAGATGCTCTACGAAGCCAAGCGGCGCGGGCGCAATCGGGTCGAAGCGGCTACAAATCCATAAAGACCATCATTCGATCACCTCGAATCCGACGGGCGTCGCCATGTTGTCGCGACAAGCCAGAGCGACGGTGTGAAATGGCGCAGGCGTGAGCCGATGGAAGCGCCAGCGGGCAGTATCTCCGGCCGCGGCCGGCAAGCCATGCAACTGCGGAGAGGCCGCAGCGGCGTCGACGCCGAAACGCCACGTGGACAGATAGCCGAAGATGCCCGTCCCGGTGGCCTTGCATGCCGCTTCCTTGGCCGTCCACAGATGCAGGAAAGCGCGCCTGGCGCATTCGGGTTCCATCTGCTGCAAGGCATCGGCTTCATCGGTTGCGAACCAGCGTGCGGCCAGACGCGCCACCGGCGGCGTGCGATCGCTGCGTTCGATGTCGATGCCCACACGTGCATGCCATGCGACCGCCAGTACGGTTCCGCCGCCGGTATCGCTCAGGTTGAAGTCCAGAGCCCAGCCATGCTGCAGGAACGGTCGACCCTTGGGTTCGCGGCCGAACAGCAGCGAGTCGGCATCGATCGGCAGATAGCGCGCGAGCAAGGTGCGCAGGATCGCGTCAGTGCGTTGCCGTCGGGTCGTGGCTGTCGGCTGTAAGCGATCCGGCCACCACCACACATGCAACGAATCCGTTTCCAGCGGCTGTTTTTCCACCAAATCCCGCCGCGCGACAGGTTGCCAGTGCATGTGGGCAGGATGTCGCGAGACGATGTCGCAGCCTGCGAAATCAGACAGCGGGCGGTGAACGCGGAGCATCCTCAGAAGCAGGCGGCACCGCTTCCGCGACGCCCGAGGCAGTATTCGACGGCGCACGCGGCACATCGATCGGTCCACGCATCGCCCGCCATTCCTCCGGTGACATCGGAATGGTGTCGCGCGCTGCATTGCCCACGCGCGCCGACAACAGCATCAGGGCCGACATCGACACAAGCACCAAAGAGAGCAGCACGCAACAGACGCCAAGTCCGATCGACGTGGTGAAGAAAGTGAAGACGAAGCAGGCGATTGCGAGCAGCAACAGGATCCAGGCCATGACGGGAGTTCGGGCGATGGGAGCGCCTGCAGTCTAGCCGATCCCAGTGTTCGCGACAGCGGGGATCAGCCACCGGCGTCATGGGCGACGTGGAGTGCGACAGCGTGCTCGACCTCTCGCTTCGAACCGAGGAACACAGGTACGCGCTGGTGCAGTTTCACCGGTTGCACATCCAGCATGCGTTCGCGCCCGGTGCTCGCCACACCACCTGCCTGCTCGACCAGCAGCGCCATCGGGTTGGCCTCGTAGAGCAGGCGCAACTTGCCGCCCTGCGCTTTGATCCTGGAGTCGAGTGGGTAAATGAAAATGCCTCCACGGGTCAGGATGCGGTGCACGTCGGCAACCATGCTCGCGACCCAACGCATGTTGAAGTCCTTGCCGCGCGAGCCGCCCTTGCCAGCCAGCAGCTCACCGACATAGTGCTTCATCGGTTCTTCCCAGCGAGGCTGGTTCGATACGTTCGCGGCGAACTCCTGGGTTTCCTCGGGGATGCGGATGTCGCGGCGGGTAAGGATGAACGCCCCGATCTCGCGGTCCAGGGTGAACGCATGGGTGCCGTTGCCGATGGTCAGCACCAGCATCGTGCTCGGACCATAGGCCGCGTAGCCGGCGGCGACCTGTGCCGTTCCGGGCTGCAGGAAGTGCTCATCGCGTGGCTGAGCCACGCCTTCCGGGCAGCGCAGGACCGAGAAAATCGTGCCGACAGTGACGTTGACGTCGATGTTCGAGCTGCCGTCGAGTGGATCGAATACCAGCAGGTAGTTGCCGCGTGGATATCTATCTGGGATCGGCTGGCTGTGGTCCATTTCCTCGGACGCGCAGGCGGCCAGATGCCCACCCCAGGCGTTGGTCTCAAGCAGGATCTCGTTCGACAACACGTCGAGTTTCTTCTGCGCCTCGCCTTGGATGTTTCCTGTTCCCGCATCGCCAAGCACGCCGCCCAGGTCGCCCTTGCCAACCGCGATCGAGATCATCTTGCAGGCGCGTGCGACGACTTCGATCAGCAAGCGCAGGTCGGCGCAGATGCGATCGGCCTGCTGTTCCTCGATCAGATAGCGGGTCAGAGAAATTCGGTTCATGGTGGGCTCGTCGACTGGGACGCTGCATTGTACGGAGCCGAGGGCTCGGCCCAAAGACGACGGCCACCGTGAGGGTGGCCCGTAAGCTCCCCCTGATTCCGTACACCTGAGAAGTAGAACTTTCTGGCATCTTTTAGCCAGGAGGTTCCATGAAGAAGTCGAAGTTCAGCGAGACCCAGATCGTCTCGATCCTCAAGCAGGCCGACGCTGGGGTT
>DATHOV010000356.1:0-2174 GCA_035484515.1 Lysobacteraceae bacterium | reverse complement strand
CGATTACGCGCTGCCGGAATCGGCGGACTGACGAAGCGTCGCGGCGCGTCCGGCGCGCCCTCGCCCGTGCGCGTTACTGCAGCTTGCGCTCGAACTGGACGCGGTCGAAGCCGCCGACGTCGAAGCTGAGCGAACGCGGCTTGCCGTCGATGCTCGCGTCGATCGTGATCACGCGCACCTTGTCCAGGCTTTCGCGGATCGAGGGTTCGTCGTCGATGGACAACGCCTGCCCGCCCTGGGCCGGTGCGGTTGCGGTAAACGGATGCGCCGGCTGGTCGTCGAACCGCACCGAGACCGCGCACTTCGCGGCGCAGTCGAAGGAGCCCTGGTCGAGCACGATGTCGACGCTGCGTCCGCCCTTGGGATCGTGTCGCAGGACCAGCCGTGGCGGCGGGATTCCGTCGTCCGCATCGGATGCGGCATCCGCAGCGATCGACGCGGTCGAGAGCACGTCGTCGGTGTCGTCGCCCGACGCCATGCCGACGTTGTAGGTCCACAAGGTCGCCAGCTTCGTCCGGTCGTGCTCCTCCTCGGCGTGCTCGCTGGTGTCGGCCACGGTGGCCTGTACCTCGGTGGCGAGCGCACTGTCCGGCGCCATGCGCTGGAGCTGGGCGGCGTAGGAAAGCGCCAGGTCCCATTGCTTGGCGGCACGCGCCTGCTGGTAGTCGCGCACGAGGTCGCCGATGGCGACGCTGCGGTCGACCTGGGTCGAGGTGGTCTGCGCGTCGGCGTCGAGACCGCCATGACTGCCGGTGCAACCCGCCAGGGCGAGCGAAAGCGTCCCGGCGAGGCCGAGAGCGAAAAATTTCATCTGGTATTTCCCCGACTTGCGAAGATCCGTGCGATATTCGAACACGACGGCCCACCCGAAAACTGTGGGCTGGATCACGTCTTTCCGGGGCGTTCACCCAGCGTTGCCATGACGCTGGCTGGCGTGTCACTTCGCGGCGAAAGCCTCGTCGAAGAACGCATGCATCATCCGGTAGCCGCGCTCGCTCGCCTTCGCGTCGTACATGCATCCGGGTGCATTGGCTTCGGTCTCGGTGAAGCAGTGCACGGCGCCGCCGATGTTGACGAACTGCCAGTCGGCGCCGCTCGCGCGCATCTCGGCGAAGAACTTGTCGGTCAAGGGCCACGCGCCCTTGTCGTCGGCGCCGTTGAGCACGAGCAGGCGCGACTTGATGCTCTTCGCGTTGGCCGGGTCGTCGGGGTTCAGGCCGGCGTGGAAGGTGACGATGCCGCCGCTCGGCACGGTGCCGCTGCGCGCGAGGTCGAGCACCGCCGAACCGCCAAAACAAAATCCTATGGCACCGAGCCGCGTCATGTCGATCGGCGCCTTGCCACCGTTCGCCTTGAGTGCGTCCCATGCAGCGTTGACGCGCCCCATCATCAGCTTGCGATTGCCGTAGAAAGGCTTGACCGCTTCGGCCGATGCCTTGTCGTCGACCGGACGGACGCCCTTGCCGTACATGTCGGCGAGCAGGATCACGTAATCCTTGCCCGCGATCATCTTCGCCTTCGCGACCGCGATGTCGTTGACGCCGTGCCAGTTCGGCACCATCAGCAGGCCCGGACGTTTCGCGCTGCTCGCGTCGTCCCAGACGATGTAACCGGAAAGCGTGGTGGCGCCGTCCTTCCATGTCACCACGTCGGCACGCGGGGCGGAGAGGGCGGGCGCGGACAGGAGCAGCAGCGAAAGCAACGCGAGAACACGCATGGCTTCATCTCCGGATGGCGAAGTGGAAAGTCTACGCGTCTGGCATCCCGGGCGCAGCGACAGGACAACGCGTCTCAGGCGATGCCGAGGCCCGGAATGCGGCTGATGGCATCGGGATCGAAGCCCGCCTTCGCGGCGAAGTCGCGGCCGCGCGCGGCATAGTCGACGTAGGCGCCGAAGCTCGGCGCACCCGGCGAGAGCAGGATCGTGCCGCCGGTCGGCAGCGCCGCGCGCGCCAGCGCCAGCGCCTCGGACATGTCGCGCGCTGCGTGCAGGCGCAAGGTTCCCGCATCGGCGAGCGGCTGCAGCATCGCCTGGATGCGCGGGCCGTTCTGGCCCATCGTGACCACCGCGCGTACCGGTTTGGTGCGCATGCGTTCGACGAACGGCGACCAGTCCACGCCGCGATCGTAACCGCCGACGATAATCGCGATGTCCTCGTTCGCATTGCAGTCGA
>DATHOV010000355.1:0-4208 GCA_035484515.1 Lysobacteraceae bacterium | reverse complement strand
CCGCATCATTCGTGGTAGGCATCCGCAATCAGCGCTTCTTCGCCGTCGCCAGGTACGCCTTCATCGCTTTTTCGAATTCCTCGAGGATGCGGCGCAGGCCCATGATCGTGTCGGTGTCGTTGGTGCTGTTCCCGGCTACCTGCGTCGCCTTTTCGGAAAGTATCTTCACCGCGTTCAGGACGCGCTCGCTGCCAGCGTGCTGGCGGACGAGACGCAGGCTGGATTGCAACTCGGACAGCGCCCCCTGCCGGAATTGCGCCGAACCGCCGGCCATGATCCAGCCAGTGTCGCGCAGGACGTAACCCAGCAGTTCTTCCAGGGTCGGTTCGTTCATGGCTCAGGGTCGTCCGATCATCGACTGGCTGGCATTGTAAGCACTTGCAGCGTCGCATTGAAACCGGGTTACAGTGGCCCCCTCGCGCGTTCATGGCAATGCCGCATGTCCGCTTTTGACGACCTTCCAGCGCAGGATTCGATGATGCTTCAACGTCGTATCGTGATCTCCGGCTTGTTCGCCACGTTGGCACTGTGCCTTTCCACCGATGTCCTCGCTTCCGCAGCGAGCGTGCCGGCCACGCCGATCCGGCACCTGGTGGTGATCTTCCAGGAGAACGTCTCCTTCGATCATTACTTCGCGACTTATCCCCGCGCCGCCAATCCGCCCGGTGAACCGGCCTTCCACGCGGCGTCCGACACGCCATCGGTCAATGGCCTGACCGGTTCGCTGCTGACCGGCAACCCGAACCGGCTGAATCCGCAGAATGGAATCGGCGCGATCGATCCGTTCCGGCTGGATCGCTCGCAGGCCGCGACCGCCGACCAGGACCACGACTACGGGCCCGAACAGTCGGCTTTCCACGCCGGCCTGATGGATCGCTTTCCGATGTCGGTCGGCAATGGTGGCGCGACAGGAGGCGGCAAGGGCGAGCCGACCACGACGACCGGTCTGGTGATGGGCTATTACGACGGCAATACCGTCACCGCGCTGTGGAACTACGCGCAGCATTTCGCGATGAGCGACAACTCTTACGGAACGACCTTCGGACCTTCGGCCGTCGGCGCGTTGAACCTGGTCTCCGGACAGACCAATGGCATCGTCGCGAGCGCGGCCCTTCCGCACGACTACGTGGCGGACGATGGCAATGGCGGGCAAACCCTGATCGACGACCCCGATCCATTGCACGATGCCTGTTCGAAAGGCGCGCAGGTCGCGATGGGTGGGCGCAACATCGGCGACCTGCTCAACGAATCGGGCGTGACCTGGGGCTGGTTCCAGGGCGGATTCGACCTGTCCGTCGTCGATGCCAATGGCACGAGCGGATGCAAGCGCAGCTCGCCATCGGTGGTCACCGGCAAGCCGAAGGGCGATTACATTCCGCATCACGAGCCGTTCCAGTTCTACGCATCGACAGCCAACCCCACGCATGCGCGTCCCGCCTCGGTGGCTGCGATAGGCCACAGTGGCGATCCGGCCAACCACCAGTACGATCTCGAGGATTTCTACCGTGCGGTGCGTGCGGGCAACATGCCGGCGGTGTCCTTTCTCAAGGCCAGCGGTTCGCAGAACGGCCACGCCGGCTATTCGACGCCGCTCGACGAGCAGGCCTTCCTCGTCCACGTGCTCAATTTCCTGCAGGAAAGACCGGAGTGGAGGGACACCGCGGTGGTCATCGCGTGGGACGATTCCGATGGCTGGTACGACCACCAGATGCCGCCGATCATGAACCAGTCCAGCAGCAGCGAGGACACCCTCAGTGGCCATTCCTGCGGCGATGGCGATACCGCGCTGGCGGGTATCGCGGCCAGCACCCGGCATGCGCAGGGACGTTGCGGCTACGGCCCGCGACTGCCGTTGCTGGTGGTCTCGCCGTGGGCGCGCCGCAATTTCGTCGACCACACGATCACCGACCAGACCTCGATCATCCGCTTCGTCGAGGACAACTGGCTGCATGGGCAGAGGATCGGGCAGGGCTCGTTCGATGCGCTCGCCAATCCGCTCGACAACCTGTTCGATTTCCATGCCGAGTGGGTCGAGCGCAACTCGACGCGGCTGATCCTTTCCGAAACGACCGGGCAGCCGCGCTGATAGCGGCTTAACTCCATTTCTGGTACTCAAGCGGCCAACGTGTCGTCCACAGTGAACGAGCAGGAGCAACGAGCATGGCAACTTGTCCGAAATGCAACGCCGCCGCCGCCGACGACGCGAAATTCTGTTCCGCCTGCGGCAAGCACCTGGTCGATCCGAACGCGCACAACGGCCATCACCTTCAGCACACGATCAGTTCGATCTTCTCGCACATCCCGCACCCGCATATCCATCACCGCAAGAAGAATGTGCCCAAGACCGCGATCGAACACCAGCCGGAACCGGGCCATGCGCTCGCGCGGTTCAACGCATGGTTAGCCGTCAAGGTCACCGACGGGGTCGGCACGATGTGGTGCGCGTACGCTTTCGCGGTGCTTGCATTCGTAAGCCTGCCTGACGTGCTGCACACGGGCAAGACGGCAGATCTCATAGCCTGGGTCGCACAAACCTTCCTGCAACTGGTGCTGCTGTCGATCATCATCGTCGGCCAGAAGGTCGCTGGCGAGGCGTCCGACAAGCGCGCGATCGACACCTACAACGACGCCGAGGCGGTGCTGCACGAATCGATCCAGATCCAGCAGCACCTCGCCGCGCAGGACGCCTTCCTGCAACGCCTGATAGACGAGTTGTGCGAGCGGCGCGCGGCGACGAACCCGGCTGTCGACAAGCCTGCGGAACCGAAACCGGCTTGAGTCCGCAAGCATCGCTCCCGACGAAGTCCGACCACCCGTTGCATGCGGGCGAACCTACAGCGTAGGCTCGCACCGGGGATGCAACGACTGGCCGCTGGGGAGCGTCCGATGATCCGAGTGTTTGTGCTCGACGACCATGCGCTGGTGCGCACGGGCTTCCAACTGATCCTGTCACGCGAGACCGACATCGAAGTCGTCGGCGAAGCCGCGTCGGGCGAGGAAGGATTGCCGCTGATCCGCAAGCTCAAGCCCGACGTCGTGCTCTGCGACCTGCATCTGCCCGGCGTGAGCGGGCTGGAAGTCACCGACCGCATCGTGCGCGGCGACCATGGGACGCGGGTGATCATCGTCTCCGTGCAGGACGACGGACCCATGCCGCGCCGCCTGCTGGAGGCTGGAGCCAGTGGCTATCTGAGCAAGGCGTGTCCCGCCGAGGAACTGCTGCGCGCTGTGCGCGAAGTCGCGCGCGGCAAGCGCTACCTGGGCAGCGAGATGGCGCAGAAGATGGCGCTTGGCGCGATGGCCGACACCACGCCGTTCGACGAGCTGTCGCCACGCGAATTCGAGATCGCGATGCTGCTCTGCCGCGGCATCCGCGCGGACGACATCGCGAAACGGCTCAGCCTCAGTCCCAAGACCGTCGCGACCCACAAGACCCGCATGTTGCAGAAACTCGGCTTGTTCGACGCCATCGCGATGGCGCGGCTGGCGTCGCAATACGGATTGACGGATTCGCACTGAACGTCGTGGCATGCCCGTCCGGCGGGCAGCCACGACACTGACAAGAGCGACGGATCAGGGTTTCTGATCGCCCTCCTGCGGGCGTTCGGCTTCGACCGGCGGGCGCGGCATCGGCGGGATGTGTTGTGCCGGTATGGCGACGGTCGCGGAAACGGTCGGGCTCACTGGTTGCTGGGGCTTTGCCTGGACCGGAGGCGTCGTCGGCGGAGCCGCGGCAGCCGGCACAGACGTCACGACGGCCGGACGTGCCGGAGTCGTCTCGTTCGACAGGGCAGGAGTCGTCACTTCCGGCTTCGGCGGCAACGGCTTGGTGACCGGTGCGCGCGTGGACTGATCGATCGAGGCGCTGATTGCATCGCTCAGGCGCACGGGCGCTTGTGGAACCGCAGATGCAGCCGGAGCTGCGGGTGCGGGCGATCGAACCGGTGCAGGCGTGGCGCGCGCAGCAGCCGATGGAGGGGCGGTTGCCGGTTGCGATGCGCTATTCGCGGTGGAAGCCGCCGGAGCAGTCGTCGGAGCAGTCGGAGAGGGCTGGACGACGGTTGCAGGCTTCACCGACGCGGCGGTGGATGCGGACGTTGCAGCTGGAGCCGCCGCTGCCGGCGCGGGTTGAGTAGTCGGGACCGGTGCCTTCGCCGGCTGCGAGGTCGGATCGCTCGTCGGTTGCACGGGTAGTCGTGGAGCCTGGA
>DATHOV010000354.1:0-2176 GCA_035484515.1 Lysobacteraceae bacterium | reverse complement strand
ACGTTCCACCGACCCAGTAGCTCAGCTCAGCGGGATCGTGGGCGTTCCACAGCACGACATCCGCCCGCTGCCCAATGGCGAGCCTGCCGCGATCGGTCAAGCCCAGCGCCTTCGCGGCATGGAAGGTCGCGCCGCGCAAGGCTTCCTCCGGAGTCAGGCGGAACTGCGCGCAGGCCAACGCCATCGCCAGGCGCAGGGACAGCAGCGGCGACGTGCCCGGGTTGCAGTCGGTCGCGACCGCCATCGCGACGCCATGCGTGCGCAGGCTGGCGATCGGCGGGAGTTTCGTTTCGCGCAGGCAGACGAAGGCGCCGGGCAGAAGTACCGCGACCGTGCCGGATGCGGCCATCGCGCGCGCGTCGTCGTCGTCGATGTATTCGAGATGATCGGCCGAAAGGGCTTGGTATCGGGCGGCCATCGCGGCACCGCCGAGATGGCTCAACTGCTCGGCATGCAGCTTGACCGGCAAACCCTGCGCGCGCGCCGCGTCGAACACGCGCCGGGTCTGTTCGAGGGTGAAGCCGATACCTTCGCAGAACGCATCGACCGCATCGGCAAGCCCGGCCTTCGCGATCGCCGGCATCATCGTCCCGCAGACGTAGTCGATGTAGTCGTCCGCACGTCCGGCGAACTCGGGCGGCAAAGCATGCGCGCCGAGGAAGGTCGTGCGCACGCCGATGCCGAGCTCATTGCCGATCCGCCGCGCGACGCGCAGCATCTTCATCTCGCTCGCAAGGTCGAGGCCGTAGCCGGACTTGATCTCCAGCGTCGTCACGCCATCGCGCAGCAGCGCCTTCGCGCGCGGCAACGATTGCGCGAACAACTCGTCCTCGCTCGCCGCGCGGGCCGCGCGCACGCTCGAAAGGATGCCGCCTCCGGCTTTCGCGATGGCCTCGTAGCTGGCCCCTTGCAGGCGCATCTCGAATTCGCGCGCGCGGTCGCCGGCGAACACCAGGTGCGTGTGGCAGTCGATCAGGCCCGGCGTGACCAGTGAGCCGTGCGCGGATTCGACGCGCTCGGCGAGCGAGTCGGGCGCGCCGGGCAGGGCATCCATCGCGCCGACGAAGGCGATGACGCCGTCCTTCCAGCCGATCGCGCCATTCTCGATCAGACCATAACCGTCATCGCCTGCAAGTGTGGCAAGGCGGGCGTCGAGGAGCAGGGTATCGAAGTGGTGCGGCATCGGCGTTCCGCGTGATCGATCGGGTCGCCACATCATAGCCGCGCTGGCGGCTGGCGCAGGCAGCCGTTACGCTGACGCAATGGAAACGACACCGACGATCCTGCGCGCCGCGCATGCATGGAAGGCGGATGGCTGGGCGAATGATGT
Source organism: Lysobacteraceae bacterium (assembly GCA_035484515.1). Lineage (GTDB taxonomy): Bacteria > Pseudomonadota > Gammaproteobacteria > Xanthomonadales > Xanthomonadaceae > SZAS-103. The sequence goes on along the minus strand of DATHOV010000354.1, from coordinate 846 downwards.
GCGACTGGGCTGCAATGCGGCAGGCCGGTTCGTTGCGCCGAGCGAACGAGGCGAACCGAAAAACGACTCGCGCTGGGTGCTTTCCGGCATCGCGAACCTGCACTCGCATGCATTCCAGCGCGCGATGGCCGGACTCGCAGAGCGTAGGAGCAGTGAGGTCGATAGCTTCTGGAGCTGGCGCGAAACGATGTACGCGTTCGCGTCGCGGATCACGCCCGACGACCTGCATGCGATCGCCTCGCAGCTCTACGTGGAAATGTTGCGTGCCGGTTACACCCAGGTCTGCGAGTTCCACTACCTGCATCACGCCCCGGACGGCAGGCCTTACGCCGATCCTGCGGCGATGTCGCGGGCGATCATCGCCGCCGCGCGCGAAACCGGGATCGGACTGACCCTGCTGCCGGTGCTGTACATGCGCGGAGGTTTCGACGGACGCGCGCTCACGCAAAGACAGGCGCGGTTTGGACATGAGGTCGATGCCTTCCTGCGCTTGCTGCAAATCCTGCGTGTCGAAGAAGACGCGGGGCTGCGCGTCGGCATGGCTTTCCATAGCCTGCGTGCGGTGATGCCCGACGCGATAGACGCAACGCTTGCCGCGCTCCCGCCGGACATGCCGCGCCACATCCACATCGCCGAGCAGACCGCCGAAGTCGACGAATGCATGGCTCTGCGCGGGGCGCGCCCGGTGCGCTGGTTGCTCGATCACGCGCACGTGGATGCATCATGGACACTCGTGCACGCGACCCACCTCGACGAGTGCGAGGTGTCTGACATGGCCAAAAGCGGCGCGACGGTCGCGCTGTGCCCGACCACCGAAGCGAATCTCGGTGACGGCATCTTTCCGTT
>DATHOV010000353.1:0-3623 GCA_035484515.1 Lysobacteraceae bacterium | reverse complement strand
CGGGAACGCTCCGTCGTCGAACCGCTTTTCGCCTTCGTCGAACGGGAATGCTCCGTCGTCGAACCGCTTTTCGCCTTCGTCGACCGGGAATGCTCCGTCGTCGGCCCGCTTTTCGTCTTCGTCGACCCGGAATGCTCCGTTGTCGGTCCGCTTCGCGCCATCTTCAACCGGGAAAATCCCGTCGCGGACCGTCGGCATCGCATCTGCAAGCGTGGGTGCCAGTGTTCCCTGACCCCTTCCTAAGACACCCGCACCTCGACATCGTCGATCCGCACCACTTGCCCCGCGCGGATCTTGCAGGTCTTGCGCAGTTCCACCGTGCCATCGACGGTCACCGCGCCGCTCGCGACGATCGCCTTGCCCATGCCGCCGCTGTCGCACACGCCGACCAGTTTGAGCAACTGGTTGAGTTCGACGTGGTCGCCGGTCAATTGGAACGCGATGTTTGGCATTTTCTCTGCGCGCTACGGCGCCTCCGGCGCCTTCGCCGTCTGCGGCGTGCGATAACGTTGGAACCACGCGAGGATCGCCGAAGCCTTCGCCGCCGATTGCGAAGGCCGTGCCGCCAGGCCTTCGTGGTTCGCGCCCGGCACCTTCACCAGTGCGGTCGGAATGCCGCGCAGTTGCAACGCGGTGTAGAACTGCTCGGCCTCGCTGTCGGGCGTGCGGAAATCCATCGATCCGACCACGACCAGGGTCGGGGTCTTGACGTTGCCGACCAGCGACAGCGGCGAGCGCGCCCAGTAGCCGGTCGGGTCCTCCCAGGGAAACTTGTCGAACCAGTAGCGGTAGTAGTACGGGGTGATGTCGGAGGTCAGCGCGAAGCTCGACCAGTCGATGACCGGCTTCTGGGTGGCGGCGGCACGGAAGCGGTCGGTCTTGCCGACGATCCACGCGGTCAGTGCGCCGCCGCCCGATCCACCGGTGACGAACAGGTTGTCGGGATCGACGAAGCCCTTCGCGATCGTCGCATCGACCGCGCTCATCAGGTCGTCGTAGTCGTGGCCCGGATAGGCCTTGTCGATCTGGTTCGCGAACGCCTCGCCGTAGCCGGTCGATCCGCGCGGGTTGATGTAGAGCACCACGTAGCCGGCGGCGGCGTACAACTGGTCGTCGGTCGAGAAGGCCGGTCCGTACGCAGCGAACGGGCCGCCGTGGATTTCGAGGATGAGCGGGTACTTGCGCGAGGCGTCGAAATCCGGCGGCGTCACCAGCCATGCGTCGATCGGCAGCTTGTCGAACGCGGCGACTTCGAAGTGCTGCACATTGCCGAGCTTCTTCGCCGCGAGCGCCTGGTTGAGATGGGTCAACTGGCGTGCGCTGCCGCCGCGCGCGATCCACACGTCCGACGGACGCTGGGTGGTGCCGCTGGTATAGGCGACGCTGCCGTCGTGCGCGACGCTGAATTCGCCGCCGGTGTAGGGGCGATCGAAGGCGCCTGCGGTGAGGTGCTCTGCGACCGTGCGCACGGAACCGTCGAGGCCTACCTGGGCCACGCGCACGCTGCCGTGATCGTCGTAGTCCACGTAGACCGAGCGCCCGTCGGCGGCCCACAGCGGATCGCCGACGTTGCGGTCGAGGTTGCCGGTCAGCACGCGCGAGGCGCTGCCATCGCGGCTCATCACCGACAGCCGCTGGTCCTGGTAGCCGACGTGGCGGTCCTCGAATCCGACGTACGCGATCGACTTGCCGTCGGGCGAAACCACCGGCTGATCGTTCGGGCCCTTGCGATGGGTCAGCGTGCGCACCTCGAGGTCGTCGATCGAGACTTCATGCACGTCGTCGTCGAGTGGCTCGCGCTCCCAGTCCTTGGTGAGGTTCGAGCTGAAAAGCACCGAACGCCCATCGGGCGACCACGACAACCGTCCGCCCGCATTGCGCGCGCCGAACGTCAGCTGGGTCGGCGCGCCGCCATCGGCAGGCACCCAGAAGATCTGTTCGTATCCGGGCTTGTTGTAGCCGCCTTCGTCCGTGCGGTACACGACCGAATCGATGACCTGCAGGGGCTCGGCCCATTTCGCACCCTCGGGCTTCTCCGGCGTCTTGCCGAGCTTCGAGCCATCGTCGGGAACGAACATCGCATACGCGATCCGCCTGCCATCGGGAGACCAGGCGATCGAACTCGGGGTGTCGGGCAGGCCGGTGATGCGGGCGTTCGCCCCGGTGCGCATCCAGCGCACGTACAGTTGCGCACCGGCCTTGTCGTCGGCGCTGGAAACGTAGGCGAGCTTGCTGCCGTCAGGGGACCAACGCGGATCGGCATGCGAACCGGGGCCATCGACCAGCGGCGTCTGCTCGCCGGTGGCGACGTCGATCGACCAGATCGACGCGCGCGTGTGGTCGGTCATGATGTCGTTCGCGCGTCGCACGTACACGATCGTCCTGCCATCGGGCGATATCTGCGGATCGGTCGCGACCTCGAGGTTGAACAGATCCGCGCCGGTCAGCATGCGCGACGGGCCGGCTGCCGGCTCGGCCAGTACCGGTGCAGACACGACAGGAGCAGCGAGCAGGGCCGCGAGCAGCAACGCGAACGGACGGATCGGCATGGTCATCCACCTTCGGTCGTTTGACGGGTTTCGACAGGCCGTTCTGCAACGGCCTGCCAGCGTGCGACCGATCCGCAGCATCGGATGACATCGATGCGCGGATCGGCTCGTGGAGTGCATCGATGCGTTGGCGTGGACCGCTGCGGCCCGCTCGGCATCGACCCGATGATAGCGCCGGGGTTTGGGCATTGCGAAGGCCGGGGATGATAATCCGATCCGGTTACCAATGGCACTCCCGCAAGCCGGACGCCCTCAAGCCGATGAACCGACCCCATTGCCAGGCGCCATTGCCCGGCGCTAGGTGCGCTACAGAACAGACATCGATCCGCCCATCCCCGACAGTAGCGTCGACATTCGTCGGACATCGCAGGAAACGGTCATGCGCAAACTGCCATCGAGCTTCGCGCCGCTAGGGCGGCTGTACGATCCGTTGCTGGGCCTTGCCGCACGGATCCATCGCGTTCTCGGAGCGCGCTGCAAGACGATCGTGACGGATCGCCAGGGCAACGTCTTCGTCGACCACATCCTTTCCCCCGGGTCGATGTCGCCGCGTTCGATCGTCGGCACTTACGACGCGCACACGGCGTTGTTCGTCATCGAGGACGACTTGCGCTTCGCCCTGCGCGAACGTGCGAGCCAATGGATCACGGACTGGACGTCGCAGGAGTCGAGCGCGCCACGAAGGGAGCATCGACGGATGTCGAGCTTGCCGGCGCAAGGGCGACGCATTCGCGCGAGGGCGCCGATCGCCGGTGCGCCGGTCCAGCCCAGCGTCATGTTTGAAAACAGCCAGTCCCTGGCATAGAAACAACGAGGGCTTTGCTGGCTCGTTGCGGGCGCCATCCGGATTGGGTGGCTACGCGCGATCGACCGGCCGGTGCAGTTCCCGGTGCAGGTCTCCTCCGGCCTTTTTCTGACAGTTTCAAACCCCTTCCAGCAAAGCCCCGGCACCAGGCCGGGGCTTTGTGATTCCGCATCCGCTGATCGTGTCAGCGGTTGTGACGGTCCCAACGACCTTCCTGGAAATGCCAGCGGCCGTCGTTCCCGTGATTCCAGCGGTGCGGGGTCCAGGCA
>DATHOV010000352.1:0-8078 GCA_035484515.1 Lysobacteraceae bacterium | reverse complement strand
GACGGCGTGCCGTTCGCGCTGGTGATGGCCAAGGCCGGGATCATCCCGGGCATCAAGGTGGACAAGGGTCCGATGCCTTTGGCAGGTTTCCCGGGCGAGGTGGTCACCGAAGGCCTCGACGGCCTGCGCGAGCGCCTGAAGGAATACGCCCAGCTCGGCGCGCGCTTCGCCAAGTGGCGCGCGGTGATCAACATCGGCGACGACATCCCGTCCGGCACCTGCATCGAGTCGAACTCGCATGCGCTCGCCCGCTACGCCGCGCTGTGCCAGGAAGCGGGGATCGTGCCGATGGTCGAACCCGAGGTGCTGATGGACGGCACCCACGACATCGATGTCTGCTACGAAGTCACCGAAGTCACCCTGCGCTCGCTGTTCGGCGCGCTGTACGAACACAACGTGATGCTCGAGGGCACCATCCTCAAGGCGAGCATGGTCGTGTCCGGCAAGGATTGCCCGGACCAGGCCGGCGTCGAGGAAGTCGCCGAGGCGACCCTGCGCTGCCTCAGGACGACCGTGCCGGCCGTGCTGCCGGGCATCGTGTTCCTGTCCGGCGGCCAGTCCGATCGCGATGCGACCGCGCACCTTGATGCGATGAACCGCATGGGCCCGCATCCGTGGCCGCTGTCCTTCAGTTACGGCCGCGCGATGCAGTCGGCCGCACTGAAGATCTGGTCGAAGGACCTCCAGGTCAACGTAGCCGCCGCGCAGAAGATGGTGCACGAGCGCGCACGCGACAACGGCCTGGCGGCACTGGGGCAGTGGAGCGGTTGATCCGGAGCCCTCCCGTCGAAGTGCGACCACGACGCCGGCCCGTGCCGGCGTCGTCGTTTGATGCGGATCGATCCGCGACGGCTCAGCCAGTTTCCGTCGCCGCCTGAATTTCGGGCTTTCCCGCAGCTCGGTACCGCCAGTCCATCACCAGGCCTGCAGGTCGCATGACTCCATCCATGACCCGCCTCACTTGTTATTGATATCCGTGGCAGTTATATAGACGGCATGGACACCTCAATCACCACCACCCTCGGATTCCTGATCGGCGACGTCACCCGGCTGTATCGCCGCGAGTTCGATCGCCGTGCCGCCCATCTCGGGCTGACCCGCGTGCAATGGCGTGCGATGCGGCGGATCGAACGCTTCGAAGGCATGACCCAGGTCGCGTTGGCCGAGGACCTCGAACTCGCCCCGATCGCGGTCGGCCGTGTGCTCGACCGCCTGGAAAAATCCGGCTTCGTCGAACGCCGTCCGGATCCGAAGGACAGGCGTTGCTGGCGGCTGTATCTCGCGCCGGGCTCGGCGAAAGTGATGGCGGCAGTGGATCGCATTGCCAACGAACTGCGCGAGGAAGCGTTCGCGACGATCACGATCCCCGACCTCGAAGCGACCGAGCGCGCGCTGTCCACGCTGAAGACGCGGTTCTGCGGGATGGGCAAGGCTACCGACAAGGCCTGATTGACCGGCCCGCGCGCCGCACTGCTATCGTGCGCATCGCACAGCCGCAACGGAAGCCACGCACATGAGCTGGCCCGAACGCATCGAAGGCGCAGGCTTCGTCCTGCGCACATGGCGCGCGTCCGATGCCGAAGCGCTGGTCGTGCACGCCAACGACCCGCAGGTCTCGCGTTGCCTCGGCGATCGCTTCCCGCATCCGTACACGCTCGACGACGCGCACCTGTTCATCGCCCATGCCCTGCACCTGCCGGGCGAGCGCACCTACGCGATCGAGATCAATGGCGAAGCCTGCGGTGGCATCGGCGCGCATCCGGGCGAGGGCGTGGAGCGGCACAGCGCCGAACTCGGCTACTGGCTCGGCCGCGCCTACTGGGGCGAGGGCATCGCCACCGCAGCGGTGCGCGCGATCGTGCCGCACGCGCTGCGCGAGCTGAAGCTGTATCGTCTGCAGGCGCGTGTATTCGCGGACAATCACGCATCGATGAAGGTGCTCGACCGCTGCGGCTTCCTGCACGAAGCCGTGTTGCGGCGGCTGGTGGTGAAGGGCGACAGGTTGCTCGACATGCACATCTATGCGATCACCAGGGACAGGCTCGATGCGCAGCAATGACGCGCATCGCGGCGGATCCACCCCGCACCCGCCGCGCACGCGCCGCGAGGCGGAGATCCGCCTGTACGGCGTCAACGCCTGCCGTGCCGCATTCGCGCACCGGCCGAATGACCTGCGCAAGGTCTGGCTGACCGAGGCGAACATCCCCGCATTCAAGCCGGTGCTCGCATGGTGCGTGCAGCACCGCATCGGCTATCGGGTGGTGGAAGACGACGAGATCGAGCGCCTGACCGAAAGCAGTCACCACGAAGGCGTGTGCTTGGCGATGCTGCGTCGCGAACCGCCCTCGCTCGACGACACGCTCGCCGGCATCGATGCCGATGCGCCCGCGCTGCTGCTCTGGCTGCATGGCGTGGGCAACCCGCACAACCTCGGCGCGATCCTGCGCAGCGCCGCGCATTTCGGCGTGCGCGCGGCGTTGCTGTCGGATGCCACCGCGCTGTCTCCTGCCGCGTGGCGTGTCGCCGAGGGCGGCGCGGAGACCGTGCCCTGCGTGCAGGCCGCGAACGTCGAACAGACGCGGACGAAACTGCATCGCGCCGGCTTCCGTCTCGCCGCGACCGTCGTGCGCGACGGCCATTCGTTGTACGAAGCGTCCCTGCCGTCGCGGCTTGCGCTGCTGCTCGGCGCTGAAGGTACCGGCCTGCCGCAATCGCTGACCGATCGCGCCGACGTGCGCCTGCGCATTCCCGGCACCGGCGCGGTGGAGAGCCTGAACGTCTCGGTCGCGAGCGCATTGCTGATCGCCGAGTGGGCGCGCGTGCACAAGACCGACGCGTGACCAGCGAGGTTGCCCTCGACTGGCTGCCGGCGGCGCTGCTTGAACATGCCGATGCGCATGCGTCGAAAGCGACGTTCGATGCGGATCGTCATGCGCAAGCGGAGCGCTTCGCTGCGCGGCAGGAGCAGGGCGCCGATGCGATGCGTGAAGCCGGCGCCGCCGGGGTGCAGGGGCGCTGTCCGCTCTGCGATGCGCCCGCGCGCTTCCTATCGCCCGATCATGCCGCCCACGTGCCGAACTTTCGCGAAGGACTGGTCTGCAGCGGTTGCCGCACCAATGCGCGCGTGCGCGCGGGGTTGTCGCTGCTGCATGCGCTGTGCCCGGATCGCGGTGCGCCGATCTATATCACCGAACAGGCTTCGTCGGCTTACGCCTGCCTGCGCGCGCACTATCCGAACGCCACCGGCAGCGAGTTCGAACGCGGCTGGTGGCGGCGCCTGAGGCTGTCGCGCCATCTGCTGGCCGCGGGCATCCGCGAACTGGTGCGCTACGAGGACGTCACCCGCCTGCGCCTGCAGACTTCATCGCAGCGCGCCGTCGTAAGTTTCGACGTGATCGAACACGTGCCGGACGACCACGCCGCACTGCGCGAGTTCGCACGCGTCACCGAACCGGATGGCTGGCTGGTCCTCACCGCACCCTTCGCCGGCACCGAACGCAGCATCGAACGCACGCGCAGATACGCCGACGGCAGCATCGAGCACCTGTTGCCTGCCGAATACCACGGCGATCCGCTCGGCGGCGGCGTGCTCTGCCATCGCCACTATGGCTGGGACCTGCTCGACGCGCTGTGCAATGCGGGTTATCGCCGCGCGGCGGTCGCGACGTCGTGGTGGCCCGAGGCCGGGTTGTTCGCTGGGCTGGCGACGATCGTCGCGCAGCGTTAGCGAGACCTTGGGATCTGGTCACGGCCAACCGGCCCGAACAACTTGCCACAGCGCTGTCATGGCTGCGCCTTCGGCAACGGCATCTCCCCCGAGCCCATGCTGCCCTGTGCTTCGGCAGCCAGATACGCGAGCACGGCGTAGGCCGCCGCCTGCTGGTCGAGCGCCTTCGGGTCGATCTTGTCGAGGGTGTCGTTGGCGGTGTGGTGCCAGTCGAAGTAGTCGGTGCCGTCCTGCGCGAGTTCCGCCCAGGCCATGCCCTTGGCGGCGAACTCGCCGGTGTCCGGACCGGCATCGCCAAGGCCTTTCTCGGTGACGATGCCCAGCGGCGCGAGCACCTGGCCGATCTGCTCGATCACCGGCCACGCCGAATCCTTCACCCCCGCATGCAGGGCATAGATGCGCGCCGCGCCGAAATCGCTCTCCGCTCCGAGCTGGTGCTGTTTCAACTGCGCCAGATGCGCGTCCGCATACGCCTTGCCGCCGAACGAGCCCGATTCCTCGTCCATGTAGGCGATCACCCGCACGGTGCGTTGCGGATGCAGATGCGCCCTGGCGATCAGCGCGCCGGCCGCCATCGTGATCGCCACGCCCGCGCCATCGTCGATCGCGCCGGTGCCGAGGTCCCACGAATCCAGATGGCCGCCGATGGTGACGACTTCGTCGGGCTTGCCGCGACCGGTTATCTCGCCGATCACGTTGTAAGAGGTCGCCATGCCGTGCTCTTCGCAGCCCAGATCGAGCCGCACGCGCACCGGCTTGCCGCGGCGGATCATGTTCGAGAGCAGGTCGGCGTCGGGATTGGACAACGCCGCTGCGGGAATCTTGGGCGCGTCGGCGGCGTATTCCAGCACACCGGTGTGCGGCAGGCGGTCGCGGTCGGTGCCGATCGAACGGATCAGCAGCGCCTTCGCACCGAGTTTGGCCGCGATCGACGGCCCGTCCACGCGCGCAGCGACCGCGGGGCCGTAGCCACTACCATCCTTCGTACGCTGCATGCGATTGCTGATGTAGGCGATCCTTCCGTCCAGCGATCCGGGTTTCGCCGCCTTCAGCGCATCGAGGTTGGCGAACTCCACGACCTCGGCCTCCAGCGGTCCGTTCGTGCCGACGCTGTGGCCGAGCGCGGTAAGGACCAGATGTTGCGGGTAGGGCGAAACCACGCTCGCGTCCTCGTGCCCGCGCGTCCACAGCGGAAACGTCACCGGCTCGGTATAGACCTTGTCGTAGCCGAACGCATGGAACTTCGCCTTCGCCCAATCGACCGCGCGCTCGGCCGGCGGCGTACCGGCGAGGCGCTCGCCGATCTCGGTGGTCAGCGATTCGACGATGTCGTAGGCGCGGCTGCCGTCGGTGGCAATGCCGGCCATGCCCGCATCGCGCAGCTTCGTGGCGACTGCGATGTCCTGCGCGGACAGCGGTGCATCGGCTGCGATGGCGGGTGCGGGCGATGCAACGAGCAGGGCCATCGCCAGAAAAGGCGTCAGTTTCGCGTGCATGCGAATCGGTTTCCTGATGGGTGGGAGTCGCGGACCCAATGGGTGGCGGAATGCAGCACAAGGGCGCTACCCTCGGCCGGACCCATTGTGCTCGTCATTCCCGCGGGCGCGGGAATGACGAGCCAAAGAGAATTGCGCTTAAAGCACTGCCACGGAGTCCCTTCCTGGCCTTCTGCGTCAGCGCTTCAGGCTGTCGCGAATCTCGCGCAGCAGCAGCACGTCTTCCGGAGTCGGCGGCGGCGGTGCGGGTGCGGGTGCCGGCTTCCTGGTCATGCGGTTGATCGCCTTGACCACCATGAAGATCGCGAAAGCGATGATCGCGAACTGGATCAAGGTGTTGAGGAAGGCGCCGTAGCCGATGGCGACCTCGGCGACCTTGTGTGCAGGGTCGGCATCCTTGAGCACGATCTTGAGTTGCGAGAAGTCGACGCCGCCCGTGAGCATGCCGATCGGCGGCATGATGATCTGGTCCACCAGCGAGCCGACGATCTTGCCGAATGCGCCGCCGATCACCACGCCGACCGCGAGGTCGACGACATTGCCGCGCATCGCGAAATCCTTGAACTCCGACATCATGCCCATCTGCATCTCCTAGGGTGGGGGACAGCACCCGCAGGATACGATGCGGATGCGTACGGGCCAACCCGTGGTGCAGCACGCGCGGTTCAGCTGGCGATGCCGCCTCTCAGCGTGGCCAGGCCATCCACCGACGCGACGAAACGATCGCCAGGACGCAAGGGCCCGACCCCGGAAGGCGTACCCATGAAGACCAGATCGCCGGCACGCAGGTCGTAGAGCTTCGACAGTTCGTGCAGGGTTTCGGCCACGCTGAAAATCATGTCGGGCAACGGCGCCTGCTGCACGGTGTGCCCGTTGACCGCCAGCGAAAGCGTCGCATCGTGCGGATGCCCGCATTCGGCGACCGGCACGATCGCTGCGATCGGAGCGGAGCGATCGAAGCCTTTCGCAACATCCCAGGGCAGGCCCTTCGCCTTCGCATGGGCCTGCAGGTCGCGGCGAGTGAGGTCGATACCGACGCTGTAGCCGAACACGAGATCGAGCGTATCGGCGACTTCCACGACGCCATCGGCATCGGCGCCGAGCGCAACCACCAGTTCGACTTCGTGATGCAGTTCGTTGGTGCCGCGCGGGTAGGGGATGATCGCACCATCGGCGACGACCGCATCGGCCGGCTTCATGAAGAACACCGGCGGCGCGCGGTCCGCGGCGGCAGACGACGCCGGAGCGGTGTAACCCATTTCCTTTACGTGATCGGCGTAATTGCGGCCGATGCAGTAGATGCGATGGACGGGAAAGGCCTCGCTGCGGCCGCGGATGGGGACGCTCGCGCCGGCGACGCGCGGAATGGAATCGGCCTGCCGCGACGCCACGATCAGCGGCCCGATCCCTGCGGGAGCGACTTGTCCACCACCCGGAACTCGCCGTCGATGACGTCGCCATCGGCGGTATGCGTATCGGCAGGCGCATTGGCCTGAGCGCCCGGACGCGAGCCGGCGGCGAACCCGACCGGCCGCCCGAAACCGAAGGCGCGCAACAGCGTCCCGACGAGCACAGCGAAGATCGCGATCCCCGCGCCGACCACCAGCAGTATCAGGAAGGCGCACACAGCGAACAGGGCGAACAGGGCCTGCACGATCGGATGGCGCGGACGCGCCGGCCGGAGCAGGGAAAAGACGCGGTATGCGCGGAACATGGGCAAGCCTTGCGTGTCAGGGAGATTTGCTCGATTCTCGAAATCGCTGTCATCCGGACAGCGTTTCGGGACGGCCAGTACGGACATGTGCCGCACTCCCCTCGAATCCTTCGAGGTGAGCCGAGTATGGGGTTGCCCATGGGAGTGGACAAGTGACGGAAGCTGGGGTGGTTCATCCGGGCGACGGGACCCGCCTGATCGCGCTGGCCGACCTCCCCGACGGCGCCGCACGCGAAACCGAAGCCGTTGTCGACGGTATCGCCGAATCCGTGATCGTCCTGCGCGAAGGCGGCAAGGCCTGCGCCTACCTCAACATCTGCCCGCACGCCGGCCACCGCCTCGACTGGTCGCCTGGCCAATTCCTGATCGACCAGGGCCGCCTCGTCTGCGCCGTCCACGGCGCGTGCTTCGAACGAACGACCGGCCTTTGCGTCGCCGGCCCCTGCCGCGGCAGCTCGCTGCGCGCGGTGGCGGTAAGGGAAGCCGATGGCTGGGTCATGCTGGAGTGAGGATTTCGGGACTTAACCGCCCGTGACCAGTCTCCTTCTCTCCGGACCCTATGCGCGCTACCGCACATCGGAGTGCGGGAGATAGGGGCATAAACGTCCTTTGGACAGAAAAGGACGGAATCATGAAACGCTTGCTCCTGACCACTGCACTCGGTTTATCGCTCCTGGCATCTGCTGCGGCGGTCGCGGCAGATGGATACGTCGTCAGCAATGTGACCCTGCGTGCCGGGCCGGATGAAAGCTATCCGAGCGTCGGCATGCTCGATGCGGGCGCGACGGTCGTCCTCGACGACTGTGTTTCCGGTTGGTCGTGGTGCGACGTCGGCACGCCGTATGGACGCGGATGGGTCCCCGGAACCTATCTCCAGGAAGACTACCAGGGCCAGCGCGTGTTCGTTCCCGAATACGGCGCGCGCATCGGCATCCCCTTCGTCGCATTCGATTTCAACACCTATTGGGCCAGCAACTATCGCGATCGCCCCTGGTACGGCGAGCGCGTGCATTACAGCCAGTTCAAGCCGATGTACCGGCCGATAACGATCGACATCAATCTCCATGCACAGCTCTCGAAAGGGCCTGCACACGACGAACACGGCCGCGACGACGCCTGGCACGACGGACACCAGGGCGAC
>DATHOV010000351.1:0-2813 GCA_035484515.1 Lysobacteraceae bacterium | reverse complement strand
CATCGGTGTCTGCAGCGACCACGTTGAGGGCCAGCATCACGTGCGGCCGTGCCAGCCGTGGCGACGGCTTGAAGCGCTCGCGGTACAGCGCCAGCGCGTCCGCCAGTGCCGCCGGCGCGAAGTGCGATGCGAACGCATACGGCAACCCGAGTTCCGCAGCGAGCTGCGCGCCGAAAAGGCTCGAACCGAGGATCCATGCCTCGACCGCGATGCCGGCGCCGGGCACGGCCTGCACCGCCTGCCCTGCCTGCGCCGGCTCGAAGTACTGCAACAGTTCGACCACGTCCGCGGGGAATTCTTCCGCGCCCTGGTAGTAGCGACGCAGCGCACGCGTCGCGGCCTGGTCGGTGCCGGGCGCGCGGCCGAGTCCGAGATCGATGCGTCCCGGATACAGCGCGCCCAGCGTGCCGAACTGTTCGGCCACCTGCAGCGGCGCATGGTTGGGCAGCATGATCCCGCCCGCGCCCACCCGGATCGTCGACGTGCCGGCGGCGACATGGCCGATCAGCACCGCCGTCGCCGCGCTGGCGATGCCGGGCATGTTGTGGTGCTCGGCCAGCCAGAAGCGGCGATAACCGTCGCGTTCGGCCTGGCGTGCCAGCTCGAGCGTGTTCTTGAACGTCTGTGCCGGAGTGCTGCCCGCAGTGACCGGGGCAAGATCGAGGATCGAGAGGGGAATCATGGGCAACCGCACCGAGGGGGAGCCTCTTATATGGGGCGCACACCGGGCTGCGAAAAGGGGCTGTCGAGGTTCGCCTTCGTTCCCAAGGCAGCTGCCACCGCCGCGAGATTCCCGACAACGCGCAACCCCGAACGGCCCCATCCGCCGTTCCCATGCGCGATGCTTGTCCCAAGCCGTCGAACGACCTGCGCACTCGCCACCAAGGATCTTCCATGAAAACCCCGATGTTCTTCATCCTGTTGCTTCTGCCGATCGCGGCGTCGTGTGCGCCGCAACTGCTTCACCCGAGGATCATCAAGGCGATGGACCAGATGGGGAATGTGTACCTGGCGCCGGAGTTTTGCGGAAACCTGGTCAGGATCCTCTACGACCCGAGCAAGGTCGCGGATGGGGCGCCGTCGTACTGGGACAATGCGACGGGCAAACTGATCGTGGCTTGCCCCAGCCCGATGGTGAGACCGACCGTTCCGCCAGCGCCTCGCGTTTGTCCGCCTGCGAGATGGAGGTGCAAGGGATGGGGGAGCGAGTGATCGCATCTTCTGTTGATTCCGGGAATCAGCGACTCCGACCCTTCGCATCCCGGCGCACTACACTGTCCGGATGCCCGACCCCGTTCGCCTTGCCCATCGTGTCGCCGAACTGGCGGGCTGCACGCGCGCCGAGGCCGAGCAGTACATCCAGAACGGCTGGGTGTCGGTCGATGGACGCGTGATCGAGATGCCTCAGCACCCGGTCACCGGCGAGCGCGTCACCCTCGCCGACGATGCGCGCCTGGAACCGGTCGAGCCGGCCACGATCCTGCTGCACAAGCCTCCAGGCTTCGACACGATCCGCGGCCCCCGCCCCGCCGCGGCGCTGGTGACGCCGGCGACCCACTGGGCCCACGACCCTTCCGCGATCCGCGTGCTGCAGCGCCACTTCCAGCGGCTGACCCCGCTGGTGCGGCTGGATGCCGAAGCCAGCGGCCTGATGGTGCTGAGCCAGGACGGCCGCGTCTGGAAGCGCCTGACCGAGGACGCCGCCGAGATCGAGCACGAATACGTGGTCGAGGTCAGCGGCGACATCGGCCCCTACGGCCTGCACAGCCTCAACCACGGCCTGTCCTACGGCGGCCGCGAGCTCGAGCCGTGCAAGGTCAGCTGGCAGAACGAGACCCGCCTGCGCTTCGCCATCAAGGACGTCCGCAACGGCCAGCTGCGCGACATGTGCGCGCAGGTCGGACTGGACGTCGTATCGATCCGGCGCCAGCGCCTCGGCCGGATTCCGCTGGGCCGCACGCCGCTGATCAGCGGCCCGGAGGGCGCACTGCCAGTCGGGCAGTGGCGGTATCTGCCGGCGGGCGAGAAGTTCTGAGCAGAACCCATCCGGAAAATTGGACGAATGCAGGAAGTAGCCCGCATGTGGCAACGTGATCCGCACGCGATCCAGCATGCGTCCGATGGCATCCACCCTGCTCGACGTCCCGCTGATCAACTCCTCGACCGCCTTAAGCAACACCTTCCTGCGACCGACCCGCAAAGGGAACGGGGTTGATGGGGATTGTCTCGGGGGAGAACGGTCTTGAAGCATCAAGTTCTTCCCGTGGCTCGAAAGCGCTTCCGGAAACGTGTCTCCTGCACCGTTACTCCAGACAATTACGGAGTACCGTGGCGATGCCCCCCGCCGGAGAAACAGCATGTCCGAGTATGCGCAGAATCAGCAATTCGAGCGTCAGCTTGCAGGTACGCTTGCAAATGGAATCCTCGCCGCAGGTGGCGTCCTGAAGGAGGCTTCCACCATCGAACAGACTGCCGAACGGAGCGTCGCAGTTTTCAATGCCGTGCTGACCGCGCTGCAGAAGAGCACCAGAAGCCTGCGAGCGAATGCTTGATTGATGGGGTACGTCCCCATTGTTTCGCGCAACCATTGGGTACATCCCAATCATTTCCCGGTCTGCTACATTCAGAACCGTTCAAGCACTCCGACCTTTGGGTCCCGGCAAGACGCACGGTCGGCGGGCAGTGTTCCTGGGGAACTCCACATGACCGAGACCTCTTCCTCATCGACCGGGCAGGACGACGATCGCCAGGCGTTCCTGAGCTACCTGCCCCAGCGCATCGAGGCTTTCGAGCAGCGTATCCGCCGTTATTCC
>DATHOV010000350.1:0-10059 GCA_035484515.1 Lysobacteraceae bacterium | reverse complement strand
CACCATAGGCGGCGCGCTCGCGGGCGCCGGCGTGGGCGCGGACGCGATCGACTACGTGCTCGGTATCGCCAAGGCCTATGCGACGCGCGTCGGCGGCGGCCCGTTCCCGACCGAACTCAACGACGCGATCGGCGAGGGCATCCGCGCCCGCGGTGCCGAATTCGGCGCGACCACCGGACGGCCGCGTCGCTGCGGCTGGATGGATATCGTCGCACTCAAGCGCGCGGTCGCCATCAACGGTATCACCGGTCTGTGCATCACCAAGCTCGACGTGCTCGACGGCATGGAGAAGCTGAAGATCTGCATCGCCTACGAATACCGAGGCAAGCGAACCGAATACGCGCCGCTCGACGCCGCTGGCTGGGACGAATGCACGCCGGTGTACCTCGAGTTCCCCGGCTGGGAAGAACGCACTCACGGCATCACCCGCTGGGACGAACTGCCGCCTGCCGCGCGCGCTTACCTGCGTGCGCTGGAAGAACTCGCCGGCTGCCCGCTCGCGATCGTCAGCACCGGTCCGGACCGCGACGCGAACATAGTGCTGCGGGATCCGTGGGCGTAGGCTGAAGCATTCGATGCACGAATTTCACTTCTTCCCCCGCAAGCGAGGGAAGAAGCGATGCGATGTCGGCTCTTGAATCGAACAGGTTCCAATCAGATCGTTGCGATCGTCAACGAACGCTGAGGGGGAAATCCCCCTCAGCCACTGCTCGTGGTCTGTCCATGAACTGCGACAGAGGATCCTCAGTTCGACTCGACGAACTGGATGTAGGGCGATGTTGCGCCCGTGGCAGTGCACGTCTTCAAGGTCAGATTGTTGGTTTCGCCGGTCGTTCCGCCATTCTTGAGGCAGGTCGGCGCAGCCGTGGATCCGTCGGTCACCGCGATCTTCACGGTAACGGACGAGCCGCTGTTGAAGTCCGCCTTCGAGCCGCCAGCGTTGCCGACGACGTTGAACTCCGACTCGTCCCAAGCGGTCCCGAGATCGAGGACGCTGTCCTTGGCGCTGAACGTATACGCGGTGCTTCCGTCGGTGAAGACGGCCACGTCGTTGCCGCCCGACGCCGCCGAGCCCGAGAGCTTCTCGCTCTTCAGCTGGGTGATCGGTTCATCCGGAGCCGTGGTGTAGCTGCTGTTCTTGACGCAGTCGCCCTCGTCGTCGGTGTCCCAACCGCTCGGGCAGCTGCTGCCATAGCCGAGCAGCCAGTACTCGATGAACACGGCCGCCTTGCCCTGCACGTCGTAGTCCGGCGAATACACGTATTGCTGCCAGACCGTGCAACCCGACTTGCTCTTGCAGGCCGCCGTGGACTTGTTCATCTGCGAATTGATCTGCAGCGTGTACTCGTTCGCTCCGAGGATGCCGCCGCCGCCGAAGGCCGCGACGCCGACGCCTTTCTCCGAGGTCACACCGGTGACGGTCGGGAAGGTGCCCACGGTCTGGCTGATCTGCTTTCCAGAAACCTCGATGACGTCGTCGTTGCCATTGCCCACCGTTTCGTACTCACCGGTCTTGGACCGGCGCGGCGGAGGCGAATAGCGATGAGGCGCCTGGTAGCACGTGTCCTTCACCCACACAGTGCTCGGGTACGTCGTATGGAAGCACCCTTCAGCAGGCGCAGGGTTGTGGGTGACGATATCGTTCCAGATCTCGTGCGCCTGGAGATCGCGTTCCTGCTCTGTGCTCGGCGCTGCGAAAGCGGATGACGCTGCGCACGCCAAACCCGTTGTGACGGCGATCAGGAGCGCATGGCGCGCATCAAGCTTCTTCATCGATTGCATACTTGGTCTCTCCCCGGGAATGATCATTCGGAATTTGGAATCACGGTGCTTGGGCAGATTGAAGTGCGGCAGTCCCCAAGGACGAGATCCAGACGAGTAAAGCGATGCGACGCCGACGTGTATCAACGTGGTCCATTGCGCGCGTGGGAGACCGTACCAGTGCGTCCGCACCCGGATTATTAACGTTAGTTAATCTGTTATTGCGCCGCATCATTTTGGTGGGCATTCGTCCAAATTCGACGAATGGCCCAGTGTCGCGCTGCTTCCCGCAGGCATATTTTCGCGAGGAAATGGCTTGATTCAAGGTGCTCTGGTCGTCGTATCCGGGCGCATTCCGGCAAGGCAAACGTCGCATTCCGGCGAGGCAAACGTGTTGCGCATCGCACAATCACGCGCTTGCGGCTGCTCAGGCATCCTGTGGCCCCCAGAGCTGCGCGGATCAAGAACTGCGCGGTGGGCCGATTTCGCGACGCTAACGGCAACACCTTTCCGCCTTTGCCTGCTGTTCGGGTCAGCGATTGGACCCAAGCGCTTCGCGATAACTGGCATCGAGTCCATCGGCCAGTTCCGCAAGCGAACGCTGGTGGCTCAGGAAGTGCGATGCCATGGCATGTGGCGATTCATTTTCCGAGTCGGAAATGTCGGCGACCTGGTCCAGCGCACTCGACTGCGCATGCAGCACGAGTTCCTGCAACTCGTAGACCTTGGCGACCTTCATGTTCCATGCATAGTCGACGTACCGGACTGCACCCGTTTCGAGGGCCGTGCGCCACGCGGCTTCCGAGAGCAGCGCCAGCGACATGTCGATCTGCAGATTCGCCTTGGTTGCTGCCTTGTCCTGCCCCATCGTGCTCAGACTGGCGATGTTCTTGTTCATGCTGGCACGCAGCTTGTCGAGTTCGGCTTCGTTCGCGCGCATTTCGGAGGTGATGGCCGCGCGTGCCTGCGACGCCAGTTGGTCCTGTTGCTGCTGTTCATGCCAGATCCCGGCCGCTTGCGCGAGCAATACGGCGATCACGATGGAGCAGGCTTCGATCAGGATTTCCGGCAGCCTGTCGCGCAGGCGCGCAGGCGCGCATGCAGCGGCAAGGATTCGTTTGCGTTCTGGTCGCTCATCTGGAAATCACCGGGGACAGTTACGAAAGAGGGAAGGGAATGTCTTCGCGAAGGCGCTTTTCAGCAACGAAGCAGGCCGCTGATTGAAGCAGACGGTTCCGGCTCAAGGCAGTGCCATTGGTATTCGTCCCCTTCGTTTCGAGTTCTCCTGCGACTGCCGGATGACTTACGGCACGCGTCCACGACTACCCGTTGCCGCAGGCTGCACGGCCCGCGCTCACTGAAGGTGTATCCGCATGCGGATCGTGCTGAAGATCATCGGCGGACTGTTCGTCCTGTTGGTACTCGTTGGTACTCGTCGTGTGCGGCCTGTTCGTCTCGCTCTACATGGGTGCGGCGAAGCCGACCCATCCCGTCGGCTTTGCGGAGGTCGTGGTACGCGATCCGGACGACGAGCCTCTGCAGGTGGGGATCTGGTATCCGACCGACTCGCGTACCGGGACGAGTCTGATCGGCCTGTCGATGCAGAAGGTGGCGGCCGACGGGCACGTGGTGGGCAACGGGATGCCGCTGATCGTGATGTCGCATGGCAACGGCGGCCTGCTGTCGAGTCACTCCGATACCGCACTGGCGCTAGCTTCGGCGGGATTCGTGGTGGCTGCGGTCACCCATACCGGCGACAACGCCGAGGACCAGGGCTATGTCGGTACACAGCGCTGGCTGATCGATCGCCAGCGGCACATTCGCCTGGTGATCGACTACATGCTCGACGACTGGTCCGCACATGCGCAGCTCGATCCGTCGCGCGTGGGCATGCTGGGATCTTCGGCGGGCGGATTCACGACGCTGGTTTCGATCGGGGGCGTGCCGGACCTGGCGCAGATCAATGCGCACTGCAAGTCGGCTCCGGAATTCGCGTGCACGTTGTGGAAGCGGTTGCCGCTTGCGCCGGTTCCGGCCAGCGCGTGGATCCACGATGCGCGGATCAAGGCCGCGGTGGTCGCAGCACCCGGGTATGGGTTTGCGTTCGAGCCGGATGGGCTGTCGCACGTGACGGCGGCGGTGCAACTTTGGAACGGCACGGAAGACCGGAACGTGCCGTATGCGACGAACGAAGCGGTCGTGCGCAAGCTCCTGCCCACGCCTCCGGAGTATCACGCCGTTTCCGGCGCCGGGCATTTCGTGTTCCTGGCGCCGTGTCCGACGTGGCTGTTTCCGCTGATCTGCAAGGACGAAGCCGGATTCGACCGGGTGGCGTTTCACCGCGACTTCAACCGCGCGGTGATAACGTTTTTCCAGGACAGGCTGGGTGCGGAGGCGAAGGGGATTCGTTGAATCCGGACACGCTGCGACCCCCGTACGCGTGGAACTCCCGGAACCCGGCTCGGATATCGCAAGCAGACGCCGGCTCCGCCGCTGGCGATGGCCGTTTCGAGAAATCCGACGCCGTTGCGGCTATCAGAGTTTCTTGAAGCGCTTCCTGCGCTCGGCCATGAAACGCATCATCTCGTCCGCTTTCGTGGGCCCGTCGTTGGCGGGAGACGGTGTGCGCTGAGCCTGCGGTGCCGGCTCTGGCCGGGTTTCCGCGACCGGATGATCCGCGTTGCCCCGGATTCCATGAGCCTTCGATGCGATCGTGCGGAAAATGTTCATCGGTTGTCCTCCTGGAAATCGAAACCTCGGGATGCTTCGCTGATGTGCGCCGGTCGAAGAGCGGCTTGTTTCACCTTACGGACTGCGAATGCTCCATGTTCCGATGTCGACTCATCTTGCAGTGGCCGCAGCCGCGCGAAAGACGGGTGAGGTATCGATCCAGGACAAAAAAGGACAGGTGGGGTGAAAACCCTGAAAGCGACAGCGCGAATCGGCATCGGAGGACGGGTCGCCGACACGGTGCCCTCGTTGGCGGCGAGCGGGCTGCGCGGCCAGAGCATTTCCATGACGACCGATTCGGCTTCGCTGATGCGCATGCGATTACGCCTGTAATTTTTGACGAGATTACGCTTGTAATCAATGTTGTCAAGTGGCGCGACGCAATCAACCCGACCCCTTTCCGGAGGCAATGCCCCTAGGCCGTGTTGCAATGGCCGCTCGCGCTCATGCGGCGGCCTTGCGGGTCATTGCAATGCCAGCCATGCAACATGGCGGCGCCGGGTTGCGTGATTATCAACGTCTTGTCGAGAAGCGATCCGGCAAGTTGCGGTTGCGAGGAGGCGTTTTGAGGTTGAGTGAGGACGCAAACAGGTGGACTGCGGGCGCGTCGGCTCGGCGGGGCAGGCAGCAGGAGAACGGCATTGCTTCAAACGCAATCTTTGCCGGTCGATGACGAGCACGAAACAGGGGGATTGCGCCCAAGCTAATGCCATGGGTCGCAGGCTGTTGTTTCCCTAGAGCTTCGCCAGGACCTGTTGCAGGGTCTGGACCATCGCGTTCTCCAGCTCCGGGGTCATTGGCTTTTGCACTGCGAGGGTGAGCATCTTCTGGTGGTAGACCAGCATGATGGCGTTCTTGTTCGAGGTCCTGGTCACCAGGAAGCTCTGCTCGCCCAGCCCCTGGATCGACTTGGTGGTGGTTCCCGGTTGCTGCGAGGACACCGCCTGCAGGCTTCGGATGGCGTTGGCACCGTCCGCTCCCGGAGCGTCGGCGATGCCGAGCACGATGGTCGCGTTTCCCTGCGTGGACAGATAGGTACAGACCACGCCGTTCATGTCGGTGGGCTCTCCGACCGCTACTCCGAGCAGTGCTGTCGCCGTCTGCGGGCTGAGCAGGTCGCAGGCTTTCGGTTTGGCCGGATGAGCCGCACAGGAAGTTGCGAGGAGAAGAAGCAACAGCGGTGTAGCCAGCAGGACGGAAACTTGCATGCGCATCGGCGTGAGGTCTCGACGATTGGTAGTCCGGGCGGCGATGTCCGATGCACTCGATAACGGCGAGGCAGGGCGGGAACCGGAACAGGGCGGCCGGAGCAAATTGGCGATCGAAGCGCGACTCTACTCCGCCGCTTGTTTGTTTTTCGCTCAGGCCAGCAGTCCGGATGCTCATCGGGTCGAGACAAGTCGTCCATTTGTTTCGGCTACGATTCACCCATGACCTCGGCACTCCTGATCATCGACGTCCAGCGTGGTCTGTTCGACGACGCACCGCGTCCGTACGAGGCCGATGCGGTGGTCGGGCGCATCAACGCGTTGTCGGGCCGGGCGCGGGCGCTGGGCGTTCCGGTGTTCGTGATCCAGCACGAGCGCGCGTCCGGAAACCTCGCCTACGGCAGCGAGAGCTGGCAGCTGGAGCGGAGCTTGGTCACTGCCGTGGATGATCGGCTGATCCGGAAGACGACGCCCGATTCGTTCCTGCGCACGCCGCTTCAGGAGCAACTCGATGCGCTGCAGGTGAAGCGGGTCGTCGTGTGCGGCTACGCGAGCGAGTTCTGCGTGGACACGACCACGCGGCGTGCGGCTGCGCTGGGCTATGCGGTGACGATCGCGGCCGATGCGCACACCACGCACGACAAGGACCACGCGTCCGCCGCGGCGATCCGCACGCACGAGAATGCGACGCTTGCGGACATCGCGAGTTTCGGGCCGGTCATCGAGGCGGTGCCGAGCGAGAAGGTGGAGTTGGCGGGATAGGCGAGCTTGCCTGCGACTACGTCCCGGTCGCTTCGTCGGATGCCCCAACCACGCTGCCCTGCTTGTTGATCGGATGCATGCGGCGCACGCGATCCTGCACGGCGGCGATCAGGTGCCTGGGGCGGATGGGCTTGAACAGGAAGTCGTCGCCGCCTGCGTTGATCGCTTCGAGCCGCGAGTCCGGGTCGCTTTCGCCGGACAGGAACACGATCGGCAGGCGTGCGAAGATCGGGTGTTCGCGGATCAGCATGGTCACTTCCACGCCGTTGGCGAAGGGCATGTGCAGGTCCATCAGGACCAGGTCCGGTCGCAGCGTCTTGAGCGATTCGAGCACCTGCATCGGGTCGTGTTCCACATGGGCCTGCATGCCGGCCCTGGCCAGGACCATCTGCGCATACAGCGCGTCGGCGCGCTCGTCGTCGACGATCAGCACGCGAACCTTCTCGCTGGCCATGGAGGAGTGCAGTGCCTGCAGACGCTCCACGGTCTGCGCGATATCGAATGGCGGAAACAGCAGCAGGTCGGCTCCCGCGCGATGCGCTGCACGGCGCGACTCGAGGTTGTCCTTCGCGGCCATGACGACCATCTGGATGTGTCGCGGGGGTTGCGAGCGATGCTGGGCGTCGCGGCGAAGGGCGGCGACGGCTGCCAGTTCGGACATGTGCGATGCGTCCACCAGCAGCAACTGCGGCATCAGGCACATCAGGAATTCGGACAGTTCGTCGAGGCTCTCGACCGCTTCGATCGCGTAGCCTTCGGACTCCAGGCGCTGTCCCAGTTCGGACGCGAAGGCGTTGCCGTTAGTGAGGTGGAAAATGCGGCGCAGGCCGGCTTCGCCGGTGGCATCGTGGTCGTCGGGATCTTCGGGCTCGTCGGGATCCATTGGATCGAACGATGCGGTGGGCGCGGTTGGTTCGACTGCTTCGACGGACGTGGAAGGCTCGGTCGACAGGGTTGGTTCGACCGCTGCGGACAACTCGACCGGCGCGACCGGCATTGCCTCCGGGACGATCGCTGCAAGCTGTTCGACAGGTTCAATCGACGCGACCGTTGCGACGGGCTCGACCCATTCGATCGACTCGACCTGCACAGTCGGCTCGGATAGTTCGATCAGGTCGACCTGTTCGATCGGTTCGACGGACGTGGATGGCTCGATCGTCTCCGGCAACGCGACCTGTTCGAGCGGCGGAACCGGCTCGATCGTCTCGATCGGAGCGTCCGGCTCGGTCAGTTCGACCGCCTCGATGGCACGCGCTGGTATCGCGTCAGCGTCCGGTGCGTCGGCGACTTCGCGATGCACCTCCGCCGCGGTTGCCGTCTCGCCGGATGCCGAAGCTGGCCCAGGCTCGGGAAGCGACGGCAGCGACCGGGTCACCGCTGACAACTGCGCGAACATGAGCTGGACCTGATGCGGATCGGGCGAGCGCATGGTCGTGAAGTGCTCGCTCACCATGTGCGCCAGCATCAGCAGGCGCTGGTGGGATTCGGTCAATCCGTAGCGCTCGCTGGCGTCGGCCACGCGGCGCACGTCGCCGCTGAGTACCGCCATGCCGCGAGGATCCCAGCCGTCGAAGCGGTAGCGCAGGATGCGTCGCTCGAAGGCCGCGATCCGCTTGGGCAGATAGCGCAGGAACGCCCGCAGGTTCTCGTTCTGCTGGTCCGGAATGCCGGTGGTTTCGGTCATGCTGCGTTTCCCAATGCCATTGTCCTGTCCGTCCTTTGCCTGTCGAGACCGAAGAGCTTCTCGACAGTGAAGCGATCATGCCGGAACTGCCCGGCTAACCCGAATGTACCAAGCCGGAACGAAAGGAACACCACTGGTTGGGCTGTAAGGCCGCCCGATTCGATCAGGGAATGACGAACGGGCGCGAACAAGGCTCAAGACTGAACAATTGGCGCTGGAGACACTTCCCACACTTCAGGCCGCCTCCGGCAAGTCCTCACAGCACCGTCTCGCTGTCGTCCATCAGCGTGTCCTCGAGCCTGCGCACGCGGTTGCGGCCGTCGCGCTTGGCCTGGTACAGCGCCTTGTCGGCATCGCGCAGCAGGCGATAGGCGTCGTCCACGCTGGACAACACGGCGCTGGCGACGCCGGCGCTGATGGTCACGCGTTCGATCCGGTCGCTGCCGGGGACGGGGATCTCGCGTTCGGACATCGCGGCGCGGATGCGTTCGGCCAGTTCGGCTGCGTGCGCGGTGTCGGTATCGGACATCAGGCAGGCGAACTCCTCGCCGCCGTAACGGGCCACCAGTGCGTCGTCGGGGGCGAACTGGCGCAGCGTCGTGGCGACGCTGCGCAGGGCTTCGTCGCCGGCCGGATGGCCGAAGCGGTCGTTGTAGTCCTTGAAGTGGTCCACGTCGACGAAGATCAGGGCCGTCGTCGTGCCCGGGGCGTCGGCGGCGGGCGGTTGTTCGAGTCGTTCCAGCAGGCGGCGGCGGTTGGCGAGGCCGGTGAGGGCATCGTGGTAGGACAGCTCCAGCAGGCGGGCGTTGGCGGCGTTGAGTTCGGCAGTGCGTTCGTTGACGCGCCGCTCCAGCGCGCGGCGCTGCGCACGCAGGGTGCGCGTGCGCAGCAGGGCCACGCCGTAGCCGAGCAGCAACAGGCCGATGATGCCGGCGGCGCGCACCCAGCCCAGTTGCCACCAGGCGGCATCGACGGTGATCGCCAGGTCGACGGGCTTGCTGATGTTGCCGGCATGGTCGCGCCCTTCCACGCGCAAGGTGTATCTGCCCGGCGGCAGGGTGCTGAACGTGCGCGTGTCCACTGCGGTCCATGCACCGGGCACGCGCTCGAAGCCCAGCAACTGGGTGCGGAAGCGCGATTCGCCTTCGCGATACCAGGACAGCAGCGAGAAGTCGACCTCGACGTCGGTCGCATCGGCTGGCACGTGCAGGGCGGAGCCGGCGACCGGCTGGCCATCGATCTGCATGCCGGTGATCCGCAAGGGCTTGGCCTGGGTGTCGAGAATCAGGCGGTGCGGGTCGTACACCGCCAGTCCACCGAGCATGCCGGCCCAGTAGCGGTCGTGGGCGTCGATGAATTGGGCGTTGACGTTGCACTCGTCGTGCGGCAAGCCGTCGCGGCGCGTAAACACCTGCGATCGATAGCCGCCCGCTGCCGGTGTGAGCAACTGCACACCGTTGTTGGTGCACACGTACACGCGGCCGGTGGAATCGGCCAGCGCGCCGTAGGCGGAAGGGTCGGGCGACTTCGGCAGGGTGTCGGGGAGGACTTTCGGATGCGGCGGGTCGCTGATGTCCACGCGGACGATGCCGGCGCTGTTGCTGCCTATCCACAGCACCGGGTGGCTGGCCGCGTCGGGGATCAGGCTCATGCTGAGCAGTTCGCGGTCGGGCAACCCGGCTTCGCGACCCAGCAGTGTCCACTGGGTGCCGTCGAAGCGCGCCAGTCCCTGGTTCGTGCTCGCCCACAGCCAGGAGCGTCGATCCGGTCCGGTCTGCTCGATCAGCTTGACCGTCGTCCACTGGCCGACGACACCGTCCGCACGGAACGCGGTCCAATGACCGTCGCGCAGCCGGAAGATTCCGGACTGGCGGGTGGCGACCCATTGTTCCTCGTGGCCATCGAACTGACGCA
>DATHOV010000349.1:0-3029 GCA_035484515.1 Lysobacteraceae bacterium | reverse complement strand
GACGGCAAGTACCACACCGTCGATTCGAAGGAAGTCGCCTTCGTCGCCGCCGGCAAGAAGGCCTTCCTCGAAGCGATCGGCAAGGCGGCGCCGCAGGTGCTCGAACCGATCGTGATCGTCGAGGTCTCCGCGCCCGAACGCCACATGGGCGACATCACCGGCGGCCTGGCCGGAAAGCGCGCGCGCATCAACGGCACCGACAGCGGCGGCGAGGACGAGATCGTGATCAAGGCGCAGGTGCCGCTGTCGGAACTGGAAGGCTATGCGGCCGAACTCAAGGGCATGACCGCAGGACGCGGACGCTACAGCCTCGACTTCAGTCACTACGAGCCGGTGCCTGCGAACGTGCAGAAGCAGTTGATCGAGGCGTACAAGCCGAAGCACGAAGAGGATTGAAGCAGGCGTTCGCCGATCTGCGAACCGGAGCCGTCACGCGTGCGGCTCCGGCTCGGTCGTGTAGGAATTCTCCGACAGCGCACCGCGCGCTCATCCGATGGCCGCGGCATCATGCTCACGCGATCCTGTCTCCAACACCGCCGGAGACATCGCATGAACCGCCCGCTTCCTTCGTTGCTGACCTGCATCGCGACCTGCGTCCTGGCGATCCAGCCATCGCCTGTCCTTGCCGGGCGCAGCCATGCCGCACCGATCGTGGCGGCGGCTTCGGCTTCCGCAGGCACGAGCGAAGGATCTTCCAGGCGCACGAAGGTGAACGCGGATCGCAAGGGACAACGCGAGCGATCACCAACCGCTGCAAAGGCAGCGCACACCACCGCCCAGAAACCCTCGCGCCAGGACGTCGCCGAGGCGCGCAAGGCCGCCGCACTCGAACAGGCGCAGGCCCGGGCCCGCGCCGACGACCTGTACGCGGCCTCGCAGACGAACGCGCCGATCATCGTCGACGCCAAGGCCTGCAAGCGCATCGGTGCGAACGGCGAATCGATCTACGAGAATTGCTGACGGCGACGCGCTGCAAAGCCATCCCGCCGGTGGTAGGGTTGGCCGCAATCCACCGAAGGGGGACGCGGTCATGGACAAGCGCTTCTGGATTTCCGGACTGGTGTTGACGATCGCCTCGCTGCTGCTCGGCTTCGTGATCCACGGCCTGCTGCTCAGCCCCGACTACCATGCGCTGGGGCCGATCATGCGTACGGACGAGGACTCGTCGCACTACCTGTTCCCGTGGATGATCCTGTCGGACGTCGCCTACGGCTTCGGCATCACCTGGATCTATCGGCAGGGATGGACGCCCGGGCGCTCGGCGATCGCGCAGGGGTTGCGCTGCGGATTCGCGGTCGCGCTGGTCGCGACCATTCCGATGTTCCTGATCTACTACGCGGTCGAGCCGATGCCGGGGATGCTCGTGGCCAAGCAGGAAGCGCTTGCGCTGGTGCAGATGCTGCTGCTCGGCGTGCTGGCCGCACTGCTGAATCCATCGCCGGGCGCGCGCTGAGCGATCCGGCGGGCGGCATGCATCGCGCACTCGCCCTGGCCCTCGCCTGCTGTCTGCTTGTCGCCTGCAACCGCCCGGCGGGCGATGCGCATGCGCCATCGGGCGCGACCGTCGCGCATGCTGCAGCCGGCGCCAGCAAGGCATCGGTCCCGGACGCAGCAGTCTCCCGGGATGAGAGCAGGCCACCGGCAGACAGCGATGCGACCGCATCGTCCGCGAGTTCGGCATCCGGCGGCACCGACGCTGCGTTGCCGAAGGACGCCTTCGTGCTGCCCGGCGCGATCGATGCCGACACCGGGCTCGCCGACCTGCGCCGTATCTATGGCGCGGCCAACATCAGGGAAGGCGACCTGCCGGGCGGTGGCGACGAAACCGTGCGCGGGGTGATCCTGTTTCCGGGCGATCCGAAGCGCCGCGCTTACGTCTACTTCCAGGACGCCAGGGCCATGACCGGCCTGAGCATGGTCGGCGTCCTCGACCGGGACTCGCTCTGGCGCAGCGCGCAGGGTGTCCGCATCGGCATGCCCCTGCCCGAACTGGTCGCGTTGAACGGGAAACCGTTCGAATTCTTCGGCTTCGAAGGCGTCTACGGCGGCTGGATCAGCGACTGGCTGGACGGCCGGCTCGCATCGATCGGCGACGGCATGAGCCTGCGTGTGCGGCTGAGCCATCGCGTGTTCCCGAAGGACGTGTCGTACCGCGACCTGCCGTACGAGAACTTCCGCAGCTTCCGCAGCGACCAGCCGCAGCTCGCGCGGATGCAGGTCGTGGTCGACGAGATCACCCTGAACATGCCCGGCGAGGACGATCGCTGACGGAAACGTCGCCCGTGCCGAAGCGCAGGAGGGTGCCGTACTCGTGTGCCGCCCTGCCCAGAGGCCGCTACCCCGCCTCGACGTCGTGGAACCGCGTCATGTCGAGGGTCAGCTTCCGTGGATCGTCGTCGTCGACGAAGACATCCACGAAGCGCCGTCCGAACAGGATGTCCTCCTGCGCATAGTTGTAGCGCGCGTGCACGCCCGCGGCGAAAGTCTCGTCGACGCCCGACAAGGTGATCAGCAGCGCCATGTCGCCCGCGCGCAACTCTTCCTCGCTGACCCCGTGCAGCGGACTGTCGGCGTCGATGTGGTGCATGATCAGCCAGCTCAGCGCGAACATCGGCGAGCGCGCGCGTTCCAGCTTCAGGTCGTAGAACCGGCGCAGGCTGTGTCCGTCGGGGGTATCCACGTCGCGCGCCAGCACCATCGAGGCCGTCGCCTCGAGGATGTAGCTGCGCCGCTGGTTGGCGACCCGCAGCATCAGGGTCGGCACGCCGTCGTAGGGCGTGATCACCGCGACCTTGCTGAACAGCATGCGTGCGGTCGGCTTGGAGAAGCGCGCGAACAGCAGGCCGGTATTCACGGCCAGGCTCATCATGCCGGTGACGATCTCGCAGGTCGCCACGACGTGCCCGTAGGTCGTAGCCGGGCTCATCACGCCGTAGCCGACGGTCGCCAGCGTCTCGATGCTGAAGAAGAAGCAGGCTGCGAACGAATTCGCGTTGTTCACCGCGTGATCGCCCAGCGCATACGCGCTC
>DATHOV010000348.1:0-2375 GCA_035484515.1 Lysobacteraceae bacterium | reverse complement strand
CGGATTGAACGAGAACCTTGCCCGCGAAATCCTCGAACTGCATACGCTCGGCGTGGACGGCGGCTACACGCAGGCCGACGTCACCGAGTTCGCGCGCGCGATCACCGGCTGGAGCGTGCATGCGCCGCGCGACGACCGTGGTGGTGGCCTGTTCGCGGTCGGCCAATCCAACAGTGCGACCGGTTTCGTCTACCGCGACAACGCGCATGAACCCGGTGCGCGCACGATCCTCGGCAAACGCTATGCCGAAGGCGGCATGGAGCAGGGACGTGGCGTGCTCGCCGACCTCGCGATCCACCCGGCCACCGCCAGGCACCTGTCGCTCAAGCTCGCGCGGCATTTCGTCGCCGACCAGCCGCCGCCGAAACTCCTGCAGCGCATGGCGGTCGCCTATCTCGACAACGGTGGCGACTTGCGCGAGCTGTATCTGGCCATGCTGCACAGCGACGAGGCGTGGGCGCCCGAGGCGCGCAAGTTCCGTGCGCCGGACGATTTCCTGATCGCCGCGCTGCGCGCGCTCGGCGTCGAACAGGTGCCGGACGTGCGCAAGGTCGCCGGCCTGCTCGCGCGGCTCGGACGTCCCGATTTCCAGCCGCGCTCCCCGGCCGGGTTCGCCGACACCGCCGATGCCTGGATCGGTCCGGACGCACTGTTGAAGCGCATCCAGGCCGCCGAGGAACTCGCCGCGCACGCGCCGCGCTCGCTGATGCCCGCGCAGGTCGCGCGCGATGCTCTCGGCCCGCACCTGGACGCGGGCACCGCGCAGGCGATCGCGCGCGCCGACTCGCAGCAGCAGGCGCTGGGCCTGTTGCTGGCGAGCCCGCAGTTCCAATGGCGAATCTGACCCGTGGAGGATCCGACATGACCACACGCCGCGAATTGCTCAAGGCCATGGCAGCCGGCGCGGTCACGCTGACGCTCTGGCCGCGCGCCGCGTGGTCGTCGCCCGCGGCATCCGCGCAGCCCTTGCTGCTGGTCGTGATGCTGCGCGGCGGCCTGGATGGATTGCACGCGGTGCCGCCGATGGGCGACAACGCCTGGGGCGCACTGCGCGGTTCGCTGCCGTTCGCACCCGGCGACAACAACGCCAGGCCACTGCCGATCGATCGCGATTTCGCCCTGCATCCGTCGCTGTCCTACGCCGCGCAACTGTATCGACAGAAGGCGTTCATGCCCGTCGTCGCGATCGCGCCGCCGTACCAGGGGCGCTCGCATTTCGAGGCGCAGGACTGCGTCGAGAACGGCAGCTCGCGCCCGAGCGGCGCGCAGGACGGCTGGATGAACCGCTGCGTCGCCAGCCTGCATGGCGAGGAAGGGCTCGCCATCGCGACCGCGATGCCGCTGATCATGCGCGCCCCCGCGAAAATCAGCACCTGGTCGCCGCCGTTGCCGACCGGTGTCGATCCGAACCTGCTGCAACGGCTCGATACCCTGTACGCGGAAGACCCGATGCTCGCCGAGGCTTGGTCGCGGGCGGTCGCCGAATCGCACGACGATGCGACGATGGATGTCGACACGGCAATGACCGGGTCGACGCCGAACGCCGCAACGATGGACAAGGCATCGGGCAAGGCGCTCGTCAATCCGAACAAGGCGCAGGCCGCGTACAGCGGCGGCCTGCCTGCGATGCTGGCAGCGGCCGGGAAATTCATGGCGCGCGACGGCGGTCCGCAGATCGCCTTCGTCGAGGATACCGGCTGGGACACGCATGCCGCCGAAGTCGCGACCCTGCAGCGCAAGCTTGGCCAGCTCGACGCGGGATTGAAGAATTACCACGAAGCGATGGGCGCAGCCTGGGATCGCACCGTCGTCGTCGTCGTCACCGAGTTCGGCCGCACCGCAATGGTCAATGGCACCGGCGGCACCGATCACGGAACCGGTGGCGTGTCGTTCCTTGCGGGCGGGGCGATCGCCGGAGGCCGCATCGCCGGGCAGTGGCCCGGCCTTTCGTCGCAGGATCTCAACGAAGGGCGCGACGTGCACGCGACCACCGACATGCGCGCATTGTTCAAGGGCATCCTGGCCGATCATCTGCAGATGCCGACGAGCGTGCTGGATACGCGGGTGTTTCCGGACAGCGCGGCGGTGCGGCCGATGGGTGGGTTGCTGCGCTCGGCGCGGGCCGTCGCAGCGGCCTGAAATCCATTCGACAGGGTCGGGGAGAATCGCAGCCGCTCAGAACGATCCCATCGGATCCTTGAGCAGTTCCAGCTCCGCAGCATTCGACTCGCGCTGCAACGCCTCGTTCCGGTGCGGAAACCGGCCGAAGCGGTCGATGATGTCCTTGTGCGCCATCGCCGAGCGCGTCCACACCTCGTTGCCCAGGGACCCGATCAATTCGAGCCCGCGCGCCTGGTCGGCGCGATCCTCGCTGT
>DATHOV010000347.1:0-7989 GCA_035484515.1 Lysobacteraceae bacterium | reverse complement strand
GCATGCTGGTCGATCGCTTCGGCATCCCCTGGATGGTCAACTTCGAAGCTCCGGGAGCGCCGGCATGAACGCCGAGGTTTCCTCCGCCAGGGACTTCGTGATTTCGCGCACCTTCGATGCGCCGCGCGACCTCGTCTGGCGCGCCTGGACCGAGTCCAACCACCTCCTGCGCTGGTTCGGTCCGCCCGGTTGCACGATTTCCGTTGCGAAGCTCGACCTGCGGCCCGGCGGCGTCTTCCACTACGGCATGCGCACACCCGACGGCGCGACGATGTGGGGCAAGTGGACCTTCGTCGAGATCGACGCGCCGCGCAAGCTGGTGGTGATCGTCTCGTTCTCGGACGAGCAGGGCGGCATCACGGTGCATCCGATGAACCCGGACTGGCCGCGCGAAACCTTCGCGACGACCACGTTCGAAGAGCACGGCGACCAGACCACGATCATCGTGCGCTGGGCTGCATACCGTGCGACAGCGCAGGAGCAGGCCACGTTCGATGCCGGCCACGACAGCATGCGCGGAGGATGGGGCGGGACGATGGACCAGCTCGCCGCCTATCTCGCGCAGGCGCAGCAGGGCTGACCGGGCAGGTTGCGGCGCACCGCTCTCTACGGTGCGTCGCATCAATCGCGAATCACCAGCAACCTCGGCTCGGTCATGTCCTCGATCGCGTAGCGCACGCCTTCGCGGCCGAGTCCCGAGTCCTTCACTCCGCCATAGGGCATGTGATCGACGCGCCAGCTCGGTACGTCGTTGACGATCACGCCGCCGACTTCGAGCGCGTCCCAAGCGCGCATCGCATGGCGGATGTCGTGGCTGAACAACCCGGCCTGCAGGCCGTAGCGGCTCGCATTGACCCTGCGCATGGCATCCTCGAAGTCGTCGAAGGATTCCAACAGCACGACCGGCCCGAACGCTTCCTCGGCTTCGATGATCGCGCCCTTCGGCACGCCTTCGAGCACGGTGGCCTGCAGCATCGCGCCGCGACATTCGCCGCCGCACAGCACCTTCGCGCCCACCGCGACGACATCGCCGATCCAACCCTCGAGTTTCTTCGCAGCGGCGACGTCGATCATCGGGCCGATGAAGGTCGTCTCCTTCTTCGGGTCGCCGGCTTTAAGCGCACGAGCGGCCTTCACCAGCCGCTTGCGCAGCTCCGCGTAGAGCGACGCGTGCACGAACACGCGCTGCACGCTGATGCAGCTCTGCCCTGACTGGTAGAACGCTCCGAACACCAGGCGCTCGATGACGCGATCGAGCCCATCGCGCTGATCCGCATCGACGATGCACGCCGCGTTGCCGCCGAGTTCGAGCACCACTTTCTTCTTGCCGGCACGCGCCTTCAAGTCCCAGCCGACCGCTGCCGACCCAGTGAACGAGAGCAGCTTGAAACGCTCATCGGTCGTGAACAGATCGGCACCGTCGCGATGGCAGGGCAGGATCGAGAAGCTGCCGCGCGGCAGGTCGGTTTCGGCGAGCACTTCGCCGATGATCAGCGCGCCGATCGGCGTGCGCGACGCAGGCTTCAGCACCCACGGGCAACCCGCCGCGATCGCCGGCGCGACCTTGTGCGCGACCAGGTTCAACGGGAAGTTGAACGGACTCACGAACGAGCACGGCCCGATCGGCACGCGCTTGACGAAGCCGCGATAACCGCGCGTGCGCGGCGAAATTGCCATCTCGATCACCTCGCCGCCGATGCGTACGGCTTCTCCGGCAGCGATGCGGAAAGTGTCGATCAGGCGCGTGACCTCGCCGCGAGAGTCCCTGATCGGCTTGCCCGCCTCGATGCACAGCGCCAGCGCGAGTTCCTCCTGGCGCTCGGTGAACCGGGCGACGCAGTGTTCTAGTACGGCCTGGCGCTGGTCGGGCGCGAATTTCGCCAGCTCATCCTGCGACTTGACGGCAGCCGCAATCGCCTTGTCGATCGCCTTCGCATCGGCCATCGCGACATGGCATGCGACCTTGCCGGTGTACTTGTCGAGGACTTCGAGATCGCGGTTGGCCGCGACCGCGCGATTGGCGAGGTAGTAGGGATAGCGTTTCTTCAGCATCTCGGTGCTCCTTGCGTTTGCCGAAACCGTGCTCGCCTATTTCGGCGGCTCGACCTTCAACCCGATGCTGCCGTCGGCCAACCTCGCGGAAAGCTCCTGCCCGGCATGCGTCTGCGCGACGCTGCGCACGATGGTCCCATCCGCTTCGTGAAGGATCGCGAAACCGCGCCGCAGTGTCGCCAGCGGACTCACCGCGTCCAGCGCACGGGCGACGCCGCGCAGATGCAGACGACGATGCGCGAGCCCCTCGATGAAATTCCGTTGCAGCGCGATCGCTTCGCGCGCAAGCAGTTCGTGTCGGAGTCGCAACGCCATGCGCGGATGCAGCAGGCGCAGGCGCGCGGCCAGCGTACCCATGCGTTCTTGCCGTTGCGCAAGCGGTCGCAGCAGTCGTTCGTCGAGTCGACGCCGCAATTCCAGCAGACGCGTCGCACCACGCTCCAGCCTCGTGTGCGGGCTCAGCGCCTGCAGGCGCAGCCACGCGCGGTCGGCGCGTTGCGCGGGCGCGTCGAGTCGGCGGCGCAGCGATTCGTCCAGCCGTGCGCGTTGGCGGTGCAGCATTGCGAGCAACTCCGCGCGATCCGGCACCAGCATTTCCGCCGCGGCTGATGGCGTCGGCGCGCGCAGATCGGCCGCGAAATCGGCCAGCGTCGTATCGATTTCATGGCCGACGCCCGACACGACCGGCAGCGGCGACGCGACGATGGCGCGGGCGACGGCTTCGTCGTTGAAGCACCACAGGTCCTCGAGCGATCCGCCGCCGCGCGTGAGCAGCAGCGCGTCGTAACGGCCGCTCGCTCCGGCCCAGCGCAGCGCCTGTACGATGGCCGGCGCGGCCGCAGCGCCCTGCACAGGCACCGCAACGACCTCGACATCGATCAGCGGAAAGCGCCTTTGCAGCACGTGCAGCACATCGCGCACCGCCGCGCCCGACGGCGAGGTGATCACCCCGAGCCGGCGCACGAACCGGGGCAGGGCACGCTTGCGCGCCGCATCGAACAATCCTTCGGCCGCGAGCCTGGCTTTCAGTTCGTCGAACGCGCGACGCAGCGCGCCTTCGCCCGCTTCCTCCATGTGATCGACGATCAGCTGCAGGTCGCCGCGCGCCTCGTAAACGGTCAACCGTCCGCGCACCAGCACCTGCACGCCATCGCGCGGCGCGAATCGCAAGTACTGGCTTTTCGGCCGGAACATCGCGCAGCGCAACTGCGCGCGCGCGTCCTTCAGGTTGAAATACAGATGGCCCGATGCCGGTTTCGACACGCCACCGAGCTCGCCTTCGACCCAGACCATCGGAAAACTGCCTTCCAGCAGATCCCGCGCCAGCGCGCCGAGCTGGCTCGGGGTGAGGACGTTGCGGGCGGGGGCGGTGAGGTCCATCAGGCCATGGTGAACGGGAAAGCGTGAATGGGGAATGGGCAGCGACGATTGCAGTCGCCATTGAAGCCCATCTCCCTCCGGGAGAGGGGCTGGGGCGTGGAGCGAGGTCCCCGACAAGGGTGGATGAGGGTTCGGTACGAGCACGGAGCACCGTATTCACCCGAACTCTATCTGAGCCTGCCGGCCACCCTTTCCCGGCGGGAGAGGGAAACTTCATTGCGGACATTTCAATGCTTGCCGCGCGATTGCGGAAGGCGAGGAGACTGTTGGGTAGATGGGGGCGCCCAAGTGAACCGCTTTCGCTCCAAAACGGACAAGCCAGCTCAGTGATCGTCGGCTTCCGCAAGGGTCCAGCCGAGTGCGAGCAGCGACATTCCGGCCATCGTCGACAGCATGATGAGGGTCGAGCTGGACCATTCGCCGACGAGCCAGCCCTCCCACGCCGCGCGCCACAGCGATGAGCCAAACAGGCTCAGCGAGCACAGGACGGCTCCGACGAGAACGCCCACCGCAAGCGGCCATGCGGATGGGCGGCGGCGGGCAGGCAGTTGCTGCATCACGCGATCGCAAAAGCCGGCGTCGGGTACGGGACCGTCGAAGGACTTCTGCAGCAGTGCGTCGATGTCGTCGTCGTGTAGGGGATTCATGGAACTCGCTCCTCGCCGGCGGCATCATGCCAGGCCGCCAGCCATGTCTTGAGTTTTGCCTTGCCACGCGTCGCATGGGTCTTCACGGTGCCCAGCGGCATTGCCAATACATACGCCGCTTCTTCGTGACTCAACCCCAGTTGCACGCAGTGCAGCAGGACGGCCTGTTCCGCGGTGGACAGATGCCGCATGGCGCGCGCCAGATCCAGTCGCAGATCCATCGCGTTCGCGGGCGCCGGCAGATGCTCCATTTCATCGTCCTGTGCATGGCGGGCCGCCCATGACTTCGTGCGGCACGTCTGCAAGAAGCAGGCGTAGGCGATGCGATGGAGCCAGGTCGAAAAGCGCGCTTCACTGCGGAACTGATCGAGTTTGCGCCATGCGAGCAGGAACGTCTCTTGCGCGAGGTCGTCGGCCGCCGCCTCGTCGCCGTGCAGGAGGCGGCACAACTGCGCGCGCACCATGCCCTGATGGCGGCGCACAAGCTGCTCGAACGCACGGCGGTCGTCGCCGAGCAGGGCACGCGCCACCAGTGACTGATCGATGCGCGCCTCGGCGGCGCTGTCAGCCACGCACGTCACCGCGCCGGTTCAACCACCAACTGGCGAGGTAACCAAGGCCCGTCATCAACGGCAACAAGCCCAGGCCCCACAGCTCATGGACGCTGTGTCCATTGTCGAGCTGGCCCGGCAAGGCGAGCAGCATCAGCATCAGCCCGATGCCGCCACTGATGAGCACCAGGGCGCGACGGCGTTCGGAATAGGCGATCTGCGGCTCGATGAACAATTGCGGTGGCAACTCGACGCCCTTGTCGGCCAGCGCCAGCATCGTGCGGTATCTCGCCTGCGTCTGCAGATAGCGATAGCGCAGCACGACGAGAACGATGATCACGGGTGCAGACATGACCACGAAGGGAATCAGCAGCATGAACGGTTCCATTGGCTTGCTCCAGAAAGTGCACGGTGGTGCGGTTGATTGGTTGGGGAGCCTTTGACTGGCTCGTCGGAAATGACGAGCAAAGGGCTGGCAAAGAAGTTCCTTGGCTGCTTACTCGTGACCCTTGGCGCCTTCTGCTTCGGCAGCGAGCAGGTCGGCGATGTTCTCGGCCAGCATCCAGGTTTGCGATTGTCCTTCATTGCTCGTCAGCGAGACCGCAGCGTTGGCGTTCCAGACCATCAGCAGGTCCGCCGTCGTGCCTTCGATACCACCGCCGTGCCCACGGATGGGACTGCCGTGCGAAAGACGATCGCCGAATCCGGCGGCTTCGCCCCCGGGGCCGGCCGGCACTTCGTCGGCGAACATCCTTGCGAGAGTCGCCGGATTGACCAGCCTGCCATTGCGAAGGGCATCGGCGAAAAGCAGCAGGTCGGTGTTGTTGGAGTAGCCCCCGCCCGCAGGGCCGCCCTTGAACTGGATTTTCGACCAGTCCGCCTTCCAGGTGCTCGAGAACAACCCGTCGTGGTAATAGCCGACGGACAGCTTCGGCG
The DNA here is from genome assembly GCA_035484515.1 of Lysobacteraceae bacterium. Classification (GTDB taxonomy): domain Bacteria; phylum Pseudomonadota; class Gammaproteobacteria; order Xanthomonadales; family Xanthomonadaceae; genus SZAS-103. Next base: position 2,423 of record DATHOV010000347.1, on the reverse strand, counting down.
TGATCTCGTCCAGGCGGTCGAAGCCGCTGGCGTGCATTCCGGCAGGCGCAAACACATGTCGCTGGATGTAGTCGTCGTAGTCCTCATGGGAGACGTTTTCGACGATTCGGCCGAGCAGCATGAAGCCCGCGTTGCTGTAGTTCCATTCCTTGCCGGGTTCGCTCACCTTCGGCTGCCGGGCGATGAGATCCAGATAGTCGACCGGAGCGATGAAGTGTTCGCGGTTGCCGAAGTACTCGGGAACCAGGATGTCGCCAAGACCCGATGTGTTGTGCAGGAGTTGCCAGACCGTGATCTTCTTCGCTGCGTCGTGGTCCGGGTACTCGGGCATCACCTGGGCCAAGGTGGTGTCCCAGGACAGCTTGCCAGCTTCGACGAGCTGGGCGATCGCCACCGCGGTGAACGTCTTGCCGATCGATCCGATATGGAACATGGTCTGCTGATCGATAGGCACGGCAAAACGACGGTCGGCCTGGCCACGGCACTCGTCGAAGAGGGTTTGGGCGTGAACGGTGACCGTCACGCAACCGGAGAAATCCTCGGTGTGCACGAGGCGGTCGAGCGTGCTGTGGATCAGCCGCGCCAGCTCGGTGTGCGATACCGCCTTTTGCGGCCAGTCGGCATACAGCGCCGGATCGTCCATCGGCGCAAGATGCGCGTCCGCCAACTGGCTTGGATGAGCTGGATCGGCGGTGATGAAAAACAGGCCCAATTGCCCAGTGCGGCGTGCCTTGACCACGATTTCGAGCAGGCCGGGCTGATGCGGATCGGTCCGCACGTCGAACAGATCGACGCCGCCGCTATCGCGCGCCGCAGAAACGAGGTTCGTGACGAAATCCGCCTTGTCGTCTTGAGTGATGGATGCAGACAGGACGCCGGGAACCCAGCGTTGCATCTGCGTGGGACTGTCGGTGTTGATGTGCTGGACCAGCTCGGCGCCAATCTGGCCCACAGGCGTGGCTGGCAGGGTAACGGCAGCGGCCGCTGCGACACCCGACAACGGGCAAAGGAATGCGCCCAGGGCCAACAAGGCGGAAACGAGAGATGTTCTGCGTGCAAATGCGTTCAACGGATTCGAAGTATTCATCGGAGGCGTCCTTGTGGCTATCCCATTCACCCGCCCATCGGCGGATGGTCTGTTGATCCGAAAGGACTGCTGGTTCGCAGCACTCTCGGCATCTGGGCTTTGGATGCGTCGATGGCGTGAAATGGATTCAGTGCGCGGCGTCCACTGGAGCGCGGGCGCTGCTTTGGCCAGTAGTTGCGGGCGACTCGTCCTATCAGATTGCGCAGGCGTATTCGCTGCGACGCGATCCGGACAACCTGTTCAAGTGGCTGGACTAGGCTTGGGACAATCGCGAATCCGGCCTCCAGTACCTGCTCTACGACGCGGTCATCCTGCGCTGCAGGAGCGACCCGTGTTTCGCGGCGTTCTGCGAGAAACTCGGCTTGTCTACGACTACCGAAGCCAAAGCGCTGCCATGAGCGCCTGGCTCATGAAAAGCCTCCCTGAAGTGGGCATAATCGCCGCCAACGGCCAGGCTTCATCACAACGCCGTTGCTTGCGGGGCCGTCAGCACGGCTTCGGCATTCGTTTCCATCCTCGGTGGCATCCATGGCGAAAAAAGTATCCGTCGACGTCGATGCGCCGATCCTGTGGCCGATGTGCTGCGCGCGCTGCGGCGTCAATGAAGGCCTGACCAGTTCGAGGGTCTCGATCGGATCGGTGCGTTCGGTCGGCCCGTCGCCTTTCGGGGTGCAGATCACCTCGACGATGGCGATGCTCGACTATCCCGTGTGTCACGCGCATGCAACCGGCCTGGGCTTTGCCGGTATCGTGACGCGACGCACGTTGCTGTTCCGGTTCCTGCGCGGGTTCATCTATTTCATCGCGATCCTCGGCGTGCCGGTGTTCCTCATGATGGCTGCGCGGGCGGTCGGCGTGGCCTCGACGCCGCACAACGCGCAGCCCTCGCCCATGGTGTTCATCGCGATGTTCGCCGCGGGCATCGCGGCGGCGGCGTATCTCGTCCATGCATTCCGGGCGCTGCCGGTGCGTCTGGTCGGACAGTCGAGCGATACGGTGACGATCCGCTTCGGCAACGACGCCTATGCGGTCAAGTTCATCGCGCAGAACCGCAAGAGCCTGCGCGAGGTGCCCTGGTGGAAGAAGTTCGTGGTCTAGGCCAGGAAGGGAATTCAAACTTCCTGGCCGGAGAAAAAGAGGTCAGAGTAAATTTCCGATTGAAGCGGATATCACCCTGGCCCCTTTTTTGGGAACGGTCGCGATTCCTGTGGAGCCATCTTGCCTGACGTGAAGGCTATCGGCAGTCTTGTCGGATGGAACAGCTCTTCACTCAAGCTCTGGGTTTGATGCCGCCGTGGGCGGTGACATCGGTCGACTTCCGTCAAGGTGAAGGGGC
>DATHOV010000346.1:0-15742 GCA_035484515.1 Lysobacteraceae bacterium | reverse complement strand
GCAGGCGATGCAGGTGTTGATCGACTGCGGACGGCCGGCTCTCGCCTTGTTCACCCATTCCGGATCGGCGAGCAACGGGCGCGCCATCGAGACCATGTCCGCGGCGCCGCTGGCGAGGATCCGTTCGGCCACATCGGGCATGTTGATGCGGTTGGTCGCGATCAGCGGCAGCGCGACGTGCGGCTTCATCCTCGCGGTGACGTCCGCGAACGCCGCGCGCGGAACCGAAGTCGCGATCGTCGGCACGCGCGCTTCGTGCCAGCCGATGCCGGTGTTGATGATCGTCGCGCCGGCCGCTTCGACGGCCTTGGCCTGGGCGACGATCTCGTCCCAGGTCGAGCCGTCCTCGACGAGTTCGAGCATCGACAGACGGTAGATCAGGATGAAGTCCGGGCCGCAGGCTTCGCGCATGCGGCGCACGATCTCGACTGCGAAACGCATGCGCCGTGTAGCATCGCCGCCCCACGCGTCGTCGCGCCTGTTCGTGCGCGGCGCGAGGAACTCGTTGATCAGATAACCCTCCGAGCCCATCACCTCGACGCCGTCGTATCCGGCGTCGCGCGCGAGCCTGGCCGAGTTCGCATAGTCGCGCACCAGTCGATCGACCGCGCGCGCACTGAGCGCGCGCGGGGTGATCGGACTGATCGGCGACTTGACCTTCGATGGCGCCACGGCGAATGGATGCGCCGCGTAGCGACCGGCGTGCAGCAATTGCAGGCAGATGCGGCCGCCTGCCTCATGCGTCGCCTTGGTCACGATCCGGTGCTTGTGGATTTCCCATTTCCAGCTCAGCTTGCCCGAGAAGGGCTTGAGCCAGCCGAGCATGTTCGGCGACACGCCGCCGGTCACCATCAATCCGACGCCGCCGCGCGCGCGTTCGGCGAAATACGCGGCGAGCTTGGGGAAATCCGAGGAGCGATCTTCCAGTCCCGTGTGCATCGAACCCATCAGGACGCGGTTGGGCAGGGTGCAGAACCCGAGGTCGAGCGGCGCGAGCAGGTGCGGGTAGAGCGTCGTCATGGCGGCGCAGTCGGGAACGGCATGCGGGGCAGGGCGCACGATGCATGGAATCGGTGGTGGGCACAACCTACCGTTTCGATGCAGCCGGCGGTGTGCCCGACTGGTGACCTCCAACTGGCTGATTCCTGCTGATTCGTAGCGTTGTTCGCCGCCATCAAGCGGTTTCGCCCGCGGCAGCGGGCGAAACCGCTTGATGGCGGATAGCGACGTAACGCTTTCGCGAAAGCGCAACCCGACCCAAGCGTTCCACTGCAAGCAGGAAGGGATCCCCGGTGGAGCAGTTCTCGTTGGAAACCAAACCGTATGCCACGCAATACACACGCCTCTGGCAAAATAGCCGGCTTCCCACGCCCCTCAATCGAGCCAGATCCCATGAGCCAGCACGACATCCGTTCCGCCATCCGCCCCGATCCCGACCAGCCGATGGTGGACATCGCCGACTACGTGACCGGCTACGCGATCGACTCGCAGGAGGCCTACGACACCGCGCGCTACATGTTGCTCGACTCGCTGGCCTGCTCGATGCTTGCCATGAAGCATCCGGCCTGCGTGAAGCACCTCGGTCCGATCGTGCCGGGTGCGACCCTGGCCGGCGGCGCGCGCGTGCCGGGCACGAATTTCGAGCTCGATCCGGTCCAGGCCGCCTATAACATCGGCGTGCAGACGCGCTGGCTGGACTTCAACGACACCTGGCTTGCCGCGGAATGGGGGCACCCATCCGACAACCTCGGAGCGATCCTCGCGGTAGCCGACTATCTGTCGCGCAAGGCCGAACGCGAAGGCGGGAGGCAGCTGAGCGTGCGCGACGTCCTTGGCTGGGCGATCAAGGCGCACGAGATCCAGGGCTGCTATGCGCTGCTGAACAGCTTCAACCGCGTCGGCATGGACCACGTGATCCTGGTGCGTCTGGCTTCGACGGCGGTCGCCACCGCGATGCTCGGCGGCAATCACGAGCAGATCGTCAATGCGGTTTCGCACAGCTGGATCGACAACGGTGCGCTGCGCACCTACCGTCACGCGCCGAACACCGGACCGCGCAAGAGCTGGGCGGCGGGCGATGCCTGCCGGCGCGCGGTCACCCATGCGCTGAACGCGGTGCGCGGCGAAGCCGGATACCCGAGCGCGCTGACCGCGAAGACCTGGGGCTTCTACGATGTCGCCTTCAAGGGCAAGCCTTTCACCTTCGAGCGTCCGTTCGGCAGTTACGTGATGGAGAACGTGTTGTTCAAGATCAGCTTCCCCGCCGAGTTCCATGCCCAGACTGCGGTCGAATGCGCGATGAAACTGCATGCGCAGGTGAAAGACCGGATCGAGGACATCGCGAAGATCGTGATCCGGACCCAGGAAGCCGGCGTGCGCATCATCGACAAGACCGGACCGCTGGCGAACTACGCCGACCGCGACCATTGCATCCAGTACATGGTCGCCGTGCCCCTGATTTTCGGCCGCCTGACCGCCGACGACTACGTGGACGCCGTCGCCGCCGACCCGCGCATCGACGCCCTGCGCGCGAAGATGCAGGTCGAGGAGAACCCGCAGTTCACGAAGGACTATTTCGACCCCGAAAAGCGCTTTATCGGCAATTCGGTTCAGGTTTTCTTCAAGGACGGCAGCTCGACAGGGCAGGTATCGATCGATTACCCGATCGGCCACCGCAAGCGTCGGGCCGAGGGAATACCGGTGCTGCTGGCCAAGTTCGAAGCCGCGCTGCGCGGACATCTGCCGGCCTCCGGCGTGGAACGGATCCTGAAGCTGAGCCGGGACCCGGCAGCCCTGGATTCGACGCCAATCCAGGTTTTCCTGAACGAATTTGTGATGGGTTGAACAATAGTTGCGATCAAGAAAGGAACTTGTTAGTCTTGCGTTAACAATGCGTTCGCAAAGTCTGGTTCAATTGGACGGCGTTTCGGGATAGAGATTGGGTTGTCCGTCGCTGTACAGGGTTCGTACAAGCCTCTAGTCGTCATACATCAAGGAGTTCCACATGAATAAGAAAATCCTCTGCCTTGCCCTGTTCAGTGCGATGGGCGCGGCGCAAGCCGTGATGGCGCAAGACTTCGACGACCGTTGGTACATCGACGGTACGGCCGGGTACAACTTCCAGGACAAGTCGCGTTCGACCGAGAACGCACCCTTCGGCGGGATTGGCGTAGGCAAGCCGATTTCACCGGACTGGTCGCTGGAGTTGAACTGGAACTACCAGAATCCGAAAGAGACGAACAACATTCCTTCGTTCTCCGGACACTGGCAGCAGTACGACCTCGAGCTCGATGCCCTGTACCACTTCCATGTGGACGACAAGTGGAATCCCTACGTGCGTTTCGGCCTCGGCTGGCAGCACACGGAAGAGGATTATTCGCTGTTCAGCAACATCTACGTTCCGGAGACGCGCAAGAGCGACAACCTGGCAGCCGCTTTCGGCGTGGGTCTGGAAAGGAACTACGGTCGCTACAGCTTCCGCACGGAATTCGGTGCGCGCTACGACGGCAACGACCGGAGCATCAATTCCCCGAACAGCAACTACTTCGTCGATCTGCTCGCCTCGATCGGCGTGACCGTCGCGCTCGGCCCGCCGCCGATGAAGGCTGTTGAGCCGGCCCCGGCTCCCGCGCCGGTCGTGACCTGCGCCGACAAGGATTCCGACGGCGACGGCGTGAACGATTGCAACGACAAGTGCCCGAACACCCCGGCTGGCACCACGGTCGGCCCGGATGGTTGCCCGGTTCCGGTCACGATCGATCTGCGTGGCGTCAACTTCGATTTCGACAAGTCCAAGCTGCGTCCGGATGCGGTCGAGATCCTGGGCCAGGCGATCGAAGTGCTGAAGAAGTACCCGGAGCTGAAGGTTGAAGTCGCCGGCCACACCGACTCGATCGGTACCGACGCCTACAACCAGAAGCTGTCCGAGCGTCGTGCCAAGGCCGTGTACGACTACCTGACCAGCAACGGCGTCGATGCCGGTCGCCTGATCGGTCCGCATGGCTACGGCAAGACCCGTCCGATCGCTCCGAACACCAATCCGGATGGTACGGACAATCCGCAGGGCCGCGCGCAGAACCGCCGCACCGAGCTGAACGTCCAGAACTAAGCGACGCCAAGTTCGAGAAACAACGGAAGCCCGGCCTCGCGCCGGGCTTCTGCCTTTGGAAACCGTGAATGCCCGCTGCGACATGTGGCAGGCGCTTCGGAGCAAGCACTCGCGTGCCTGCTCCGCGTGCGATCCATCCATGGATCGCGCTGGCCGGATGTTTCTCGACGCCCTGCTGGTTGAACGACGGGTGCGAGCTGCATACACTCGGCTGCAATTCGGGTAGCGAGGTTCCAATGCGCATTCGCCGTTTCGCAAGCATCGCCCTGGCCTGTGCGGCCGCATCGCAGGTATTCGCTGCGCCGGATTGTTCGCTTAAGTCGGTGCCGCAGCCTTTGCCGTTACGGGCGACCGCACTGCCGTCGTTGAGCGATGAGTTGCCTGCCGGCAGTCACCAACTGGGCGTCTCCGACGATGTCTTCGCGTACAACAACGACGAAGGACAGGCCGTGGATCGCGTCCTGTCGCGTCTGCGCGAGGAAGCGTGCAGACCCTCTCCGCCTGCCGGGGTCGGCGCTTCCGGTTATGTGCCGCGCACCAAGTGGGACAATACGCCCTACCGCTTCAATGCCGGTGGCAATGGCAAGAAATTCACCGCCGCCGATTTCGATGCATGGATGAAGGCCAACGGCATCCACGTTTCGAAAGGCCCGCCCAAGCCGGCTCCCGCCGACTCCGCCGATCAGTCCGCTCCCGCACTGCCCGCTCCCGCACAGCCCGCTCCCACACAGCCGGAATAGTGAGCTTGGGGAAGGATCGATACGCCGGCGCGGCAGGTCAGCGCCTGTCGAAACGATAGTGCGCGACGAGCCATTGGCTGCCGTCGCGATAGCCGAACAGTTCCGCGCAGGCCATCCAGAACATCCGCCAGCGCTGGCTCCAGATGCGCGCTTCCCTGCGCGAGCCGTAGACGCCTTCCAGCACCTTCAGCACGTCGCTGCGATGCGCGTCCTGGTTCGCGAGCCAGTGGTTCGCCGTGCGCTGGTAGTGCGTACCTGGTACCAGCCAGCGTTCGCGCAGCAACAGGCGCTCCTGGAAATGCAGGAAGGTATCGGTGGATGGCATGAGGCCGCCAGTGAAGAAATGCCGCGCCATCCAGTCGTTGCTGCCTGCGTCCTCGAAGGGATACATGAGGTAGCGATGGCAGAAGATGTGCGCGAACAGGCTGCCATCGTCCTCCAGCCAGCCGGCGATGCGCTCGAACAGCAGGCGGTAGTTGCGCACGTGTTCGAACATCTCGATCGAGACCACGCGATCGAAGCGCGCGTCGATCTGCAACTGGTTGACGTCGCGGGTGAGGATTGCGACATTCCCCAGCCCGCGCTCGCGGCACTGCGCCATGATGTGTTCGCGCTGGCTCGTGGAGTTCGATACGCCGACGATGCGCGCGTTCGGATACTGCTCGGCCATCCACAGCGTGAGCGAACCCCAGCCGCAGCCCAGTTCGAGGATGTTCTGGCCATCGCCGAGTCCAGCGCGCTCGCCGTACAGGGCGAGCATCGCTTCCTCGGCCTGGTCGAGCGTTTCCCTGCCGGTCGCGTAGTAGCAACTGCTGTACTTCAGACGCTTGCCGAGACATAGATGGAAGAACGCGGTCGGCACCTCGTAGTGCTGGCGATTCGCCGCATCGGTCTCGATCGCCAGCGGACTGTTGCGCAGCTCGACCAAGCGACGGCGGAAATTTTCGTCCGCGCTCGCGACATCGCCGGCATGCTCCTGACGCAGGCGCGCCTCGCACAGGCGGCGTATGCCATAGCGCGTGAGCGCGTCGGGAACCAGGCCTTTTTCGCAGGCGGATATCAACGACATCGGGCTTCGCCTTTATTGATAGAAGCTGCAAATGATTGGACATCCTGTCCAACATTCGCTCGCCGCGTCCGGACATGTGCCGCGAATCGGATCTTGACCGGATTGCTCAACTTCATTTCCCGGTTTCAATTGCCGTGGCGCGGCGGCCATGGGAAGAACGCATTGACCTCGCGCTGGTAGGCGCGATAGTCGTCGCCGCGCGATCGCAACGACTGCGCTTCCGTATAGGGGATGCCGGTCACGCGGTACAGGAAGAAGAACATCAGCAGCGGCCCGGACCAGGCCAGCCACGCCAGCGGTGCGCCGATGGCGAGCAGGGCATAGGCGAACCAGTGCAGCCATTCGAAGAAGTAGTTCGGATGCCGCGACCATGCCCACAACCCGCGCCTGCATGTCCTGCCGCGATTCGCCGGATCGGCGACCCATGCGGCGAGCTGGCGGTCGGCCAGCGCTTCGCCGCCGACCGCAACCAGCCAGACGATGACGGCACAGAGTGCCCGGATACCCGGTGGCGCAGGATTCGATGCGGCGATCAGCATCGGCACCGCGAACAGCATCACGATCAGGGTCTGCGATTCGAAGAACAGCAGAAACACGCCCTGGCGGCCGTTCCAGTGCTCGCGCAGGTTGCGATAGCGGCCGTCCTCGGGATGGCCGTGCACGCGCGCGAACAAGTGGCTCGCAAGCCGCAGCGCCCACAGGCCGACGAGCGCTCCGACCAGGATGCGGGCCATCGGCGAGCCATTGCCGAAGACCGCAACGACGATCGCCGCCACGCCGAGCAGGATCGCCCAGGCGATGTCGACGTAGCCGAGGTTTTCGACGCGGCGCGCATACGCCCACACGCCCAGCATCGCGAGCGCGCTGCCGGCGCCGATCCACGGCAGCAGCCACCATGCGATCACGGCAATGCCCCGATGGCGGGCGCCAAGCGGCTTTCAGCGATGCGGACGAGCAATGGAAGCAGGACTGCCCACGCGATGCACAATCCGCCCAGGACGATCGCGACGGGCGCATCGAAGCGCACCACGCCCGGTCCGTGCGCCGCTCCCCAGTACGCGAGCGGTCCCCCGATCGCACCCAGCAGCGCGGCGAACAAGTAACGACCCCGGAGGAAGGCGAGCGAATGGTTGAACGTCAACGCAAACGCCACCCAGATGCACAGGATCCACGATGGCGAGAACTGCGGCGATGGCCACGGCATGCTGTAGTCGAGCCAGCCCAGCGCGATCCACGCGCTGTCGAACAGCAATCCGCACAACAGCAGGATGGGTATCAGTCGCAGGTCCGCCCGCCATTGTCCGCCGAATCCCAGCACGAGCATGGCGAAGAGCGCCGTCGCCATCGGCCCCGCGACCAGCGATGCGTTGGCTGCGCCGACGACGCATGCGATCCACACCAGCTGGTAGCCGAGCGCGTTGGCGAATTTCCCGATCACGATGTGGCGCCATCGAGCGCCGGAACGAACTGCGCGCGGCGGTTGCCGGGCCGCGCGAGGAGCATCTGCACGGTGCCGATCGAACGCTCGAGGAAGCCGCCCTCGCAATAGCAAAGGTAATACTCCCACATGCGCACGAAGCGCTCTTCGTAGCCGAGCGCGCGCACCTCGTCCAGTCGCGCGAGGAAACGCTGGCGCCAATGGTGGAGCGTGATCGCGTAGCTCGGTCCGATGTCCTCCAGCCCGAACAGCCGCAGGTCGCAGGCCTTTGCGTTCGCTGCGAGCATCGCGCTCACGCTGGGGATGAAGCTGCCGGGAAACACATGGCGCTTGATGAAATCGACCGAGCGCAGCGCCTGCTCGTAACGCGAGTCCTCGATGGTGATCGCCTGGATCAACGCGAGTCCGTCGTGCTCGAGCAGCGAGGCGCACTTGCGGAAGTACGTGTCCATGTACTGGTGGCCGATGGCCTCGATCATCTCGATCGACACCAGCTTGTCGTACCGGCCTTCGAGGTCGCGGTAATCCTTCAGCAGGACGCTGACGCGATCGGCGAGCCCCGCTGCTGCGACGCGCTCGACCGCCAGCGCGTGCTGCTCGGACGAGATCGTGGTCGTGGTCACATGGCAGCCGTAACGGGTGGCCGCGTGCAAGGCGAAGCCGCCCCAGCCGGTGCCGATCTCGACGACGCGATCGGACGGCTGCAGATCGAGCTTCCGACAGATGCGGTCGAGCTTGCGCGTCGATGCGACGTCCAGCGATTCGGCCGGATCGGCAAAGATCGCCGACGAGTACATCAGGTTGTCGTCGAGGAAAAGCCTGAACAGATCATTGCCGAGGTCGTAATGCGCGGCGATGTTGCGCCGGCTGCCATCGCGCGAGTTGCGGCGGAACCGGTTCCAGATGCGCATCGCGATCCCGCCCACCTTCGCCAGGCCGCCTTCCATGCCATCGAGCAGATCGCGATTGCGCACCAGCAGGCGCACCAGAGCGACGAGGTCGCTGCATTCCCAGTGGCCGTCCATGTAGGCCTCGCCGGCGCCGACGCTGCCGTTCATCGCGACCTGGCGATAGAACTCCGGCGAATGCACGCTGACGTGCGCCTGCAGCGGTTCGGTACCGCTCGACGTGCCCAGGGTGCGCGTACCGAGCGCGTCGTGGATGACCAGGATGCCGCCCTGCAGCCGGTCCATGTCGGCGAACAGCTTCGCGCGCAGGCGCCGTTCGAATCCCGAGTAGCTGGCCGCAGCAGGATTCGCAGCGGTAATCGAAGGATTCGTGTTTTTCGAAGGAGCCAGGCTTTCGGCGGATGTGTTCATGTCGTGCTCGGAGAGGATCGGATCTTCGGAGAGGGCTTCAATCACATCGCCCGAGCGTCCTTGCACGGGAGCCTCTAGGACGGTCTGAACAAGTCCATCCTGGACTTCTTCAGACGCGTCGAGTCCGGCACATGTCCGGACTCGACGCTCGCGAATCAACGACTTGCGTCGTTGTTTGCGGCGGTGCATCCATGCACCGCATGGAACCTCTGAACTTGTTCAGAGGTTCCCTACGTCGGCGGTTGATCCCGGCCATGACCGTGGAACGGAACGCCCTTCAGCCACAAACGCAACGCCTGCCAATAGATAGCCATTACTACCCGAGCGCTCATCACGGGATAGTGAAGAAGCGTCCACGCGAGGTCGGGACCGGTCAACGGACGACGGTCGAGCACCAGGGTCGCATCCATTTCCACGTGCCGCCCGGCACGGACTTCCATGTGGACGCGCAATTGCTCGCCCGGCTCCTGGAAGCGCCAGTCGTATTCCCGTTCCAGCGGAATGAAGGGCGAGACGGTGAACTCCTTGCTGAACTTCCAACCGTGGGCGGTGCCATGCGTGCTCGCCTCCGCCAACGGCAGGATGTAGGCGTGGCGCTCGTTCCAGGGGGTGTTGCTGATCTCGGCGAGGATCCATTCCAGGGTCCGTCCGTCCGTGGCATAGCCGTAATAGAACACCACCGGATTGAAGCAATGTCCGAAGTAGCGCAGGTGCGCGAGCATGCGGATCGGCCCGGCCGGCCGCGTGCCCATGCGTTTTTCGACGGTGTCGCGCACCGCCGCATCGAGCGGCACGCGCGGATCGCCGTGGTAGTCGCTGCGCCGGAACTCGGCCAGGTTGCGATGGCCGACCGACCACAACCAGCGTCCCGCGAAGACGCTCTCGATGTCCGCCAGATCGAGATACAGCATGAAGATGCGATAGCGGAACGCATGCTCGCGCGGCACGCTGCGCCGGTGGCGCACCCAGCCGGTGTAGATCGCGTTGCGGACCGTTGCGGTCATAGCTTGAGCCCCTCTCCCTCCGGGAGAGGGGTTGGGGTGAGGGTTCGGCACAGGCGAAGAGTTCAAGACTTGCATGATGAAAGAGTTCGCTTGAACCGAACCCTCATCCGCCCCTGCCGGGGCACCTCGCTCTGCGTCCCGGCCTTCGCTGCGCGAAGGCGTTCAGAGTTGCGCGAACCAGTGGTTCGCAAGCGCAACTCTTCACCCCGGTGGGAGAATGGCAAGCAAGCCTCTCGCCGCGACGGCGGCATGTCCCGCTCTCGCAGGGTCCGCTCGGGATCGCTTCCAGCTTCAGTGCTGGTGCCATTCCACATTGAGCGCCTTGGCCACGCTGATCGCCGAACGCAGCCCGTCTTCGTGGAAGCCGTAACGCCAGTAGGCACCGCTGAACCAGGTACGGCGCTGGCCGTTGATCTTCACGCGCTGGTTCTGCGCATCGATGCTCTTGCGCGTGTAGACCGGGTGCTGGTAGTTCATCCGCGCGATGATCTTCGCCGGATCGATCTCGGCGGTGCGGTTGAGGCTGACGATCAGCGGTTCGGGCGCGTCCAGGTTCTGGAGGATGTTCATGCAGTAGCTGACCGTGCAGCCGGCCGCCGGGTTCGCAGGGACATGGGCGTTCCACGCGGCCCAGACCTTCTTCTTGCGTGGCAGCAGGCGCGCGTCGGTGTGCAGCACGGCCTCGTTGTCCTGGTACGTCATCGCGCCGAGGATGCCCGTCTCCAGCTCGCTCGGGTCGGCGAGCAGCTTGAGCGCCTGGTCGCTGTGGCAGGCCAGGATGACCTGGTCGAACGCCTCCTCGCCGGTCTTGGTCGTCACCCGCACGCAATTCTCCGCGCGCGCGATCCGCAGCACGGGGGTGTTGAGCCGCTCGGCGACCTTCCAGCCCTTGCGCATCGCCTCGATGTAGCGCGACGAGCCGCCGGTGACCGTGCGCCATTCGGGCCTGCCGCTCACCTGCAGCATCTTGTGGTTGCGCAGGAAACGGATCAGGTACTTGCCGGGAAAATCCATGACCTGCGAGGTCGGCGCCGACCACAGGGCGCTGATCATCGGGACCAGATGGTCCTCGATGAACATCGGCGAATACTTCTGCTCGCGCAGGTATTCGCCGAGCGTCGGGCCTGCGCCTTCGGTTTCCAGCAGGTGGTGGGCTTCCTTGTAGAAGCGCTTGACCTCGCCGAGCATCTTCAGGAACTTCTGGTCGAGCAGGTTGCGCGGATGCGCCATCAGGCTGCCGAAGCTGCCGGCGTTGTACTCGAGTCCGCTGCGCGCGTCCTGCACCGAGAAGCTCATGTGGGAGGGCTCGCTGGCCACGCGCAGTTCGTCGAACAGGCGTTTGAGCAACGGGTAATTTTCGTTGTTGTAGACGATGAAGCCGGTGTCCACCTTGAACTCGCGGCCGTCCATCTGCACCTTGTGGGTGTGGGTATGGCCGCCGAGGCGATCGTCGCGTTCGAACAGCACGACTTCGTGATCCGGATCCTTCGAAATCAACCAGGCCGCTCCCAGTCCGGAGATGCCTCCGCCGACGACAGCGATCCTCATGCCGGATTCCTCATCACGCCGCTCTTCATCACGCAGCTCTTCATCACACATTGCCTCTCAGCCTGCGCGCGCGCCGGGGGACGCGCGATCAACACGCCATTCTAGCCGGATTCGAGCCGCGCACTGAGCAGCGCCAGTGGCACCGGCTTGAGATCCCAGACCAGCCCGACGGCGGCCATCGCGCGCAACGCGTAGTAGGTCAGGTCGTACTCCCACCAGCGGAAACCCTGCCGGGCCGATCCCGGGAAATGGTGGTGGTTGTTGTGCCAGCCCTCGCCGAACGTGATGATCGCGAGCAACCAGTTGTTGCGGCTGTTGTCGCGGGTGGCGAAGCGGCGGCTGCCCCAGCGGTGGGCCAGCGAATTGATCGTGACCGTGCAGTGGAACAGCACGACCGTCGAGACGAAGAATCCCCACACCAGCATCTGCGGCCCGTTCGTGCGCAGACCCGGCACATGGTCGTGGAGGACGTGGCCGAGGACGAGCAGGATCGCGGCCAACGCCACCGGCACCAGCAGATCGAAACGATCGAGCCAGCGCAGCTCCGGATATTTCATCAGGTCCGGCACCCGCGCGTGCTCGGTCACGAACCCGCGCGGCGACATGAACCAGCCCATGTGGCTCCAGAACAGGCCGCGCGTCACCGGCGAATGCAGGTCGTGCTCGGTATCCGAATGGCGATGGTGGTTGCGGTGATGGGCAGCCCACCACAACGGACCGCGCTGCACGGACGATGCGCCGAGCAGCGCGAACGCGAACTGCACCGCGCGCGAAGTCTTGAAGGCCTTGTGCGAGAAATAGCGATGGTAGAAACCGGTGATCGCCAGCATCCGCAAGCAGTACATCGCCACCGCAACCCACAGCGCGCACCACGAAAAGCCCACGGCGAACACCGCCAGGCAGGCCAGGTGCAAGCCAAGGAACGGGACCACACGCACCCAGTCCACGCGGTCGCCATCGCGCAGGTCGCTGTCGTCGACCGCGGCGGTGTCGAACCATCGCGCCAGGCCGCGGACGAGGCGGTGGGGCAGGGCGGGTTGGGGCGCGGGGGTGGTCACACGTTCAACATGGCATGCGGGTGGTGACATCCGGGTGAAATCGGCACGCGGTCCAATGGCACGACCTTAAGGCCGCGTCCCCCTCAGCTCGTCATTCCCGCCTTCGCGGGAATGACGAGCAAAAAAACATTGTTCTTGAATTTGAGGCAGGTTCTAGCCTTTCGATGTCTGCTTGGCCATGCTGCGCGTATGCCAGCACGCGCTTCTCCACCTCCCCGCAGCGCCCAGGGCGCAACCGGCCATCACGGCCTCGCGCGCACGATCTCGAAAATGGGCATCGCCTCGCGCACCGTCGCCGCAGGCTGGATCGTCGCCGGCCGCGTCGCAGTCAATGGCCGCGTGCAGCACGATCCGGAATTTCCGGTAGCGCAGGGCAGCGATCGCATCGCCATCGATGACGTCGAAGTCGGCCGCGAACAGCGCGTGTACCTGATGCTCAACAAACCGCGCGGCCTGGTCACGACCGCACGCGACGAACAGGGGCGCGACACTGTCTATCGCTGTTTCGATGGCGCGCGCCTGCCATGGCTGATGCCGGTCGGCCGGCTCGACAAGGCCAGCGAGGGCCTGCTGCTGTTCTGCAACGATCCGGAGTGGGCCGCGCGCATCGCCGATCCGGAAACGGGGCCCGACAAGACCTATCACGTGCAGGTCGACTGCATTCCGGATGCGGATTCGCTGCAGCGCCTGGTCGCGG
Source organism: Lysobacteraceae bacterium (assembly GCA_035484515.1). Classification (GTDB taxonomy): domain Bacteria; phylum Pseudomonadota; class Gammaproteobacteria; order Xanthomonadales; family Xanthomonadaceae; genus SZAS-103. The sequence continues at coordinate 2,761 of DATHOV010000346.1, read as the reverse complement.
GCGTCGACTGCGACGGCGAACGCATGACCGCAAAATCGGCAGCGCTGTTGCGCCACGGCGCGAAGAACGCCTGGCTGGAGATCGTGCTGGACGAGGGCCGCAACCGCCAGATCCGCCGTCTGCTCGCCGCGCAGGGCATCGGTGTGTTGCGATTGCTGCGTGTGGCGATCGGGTCGCTGCGCCTGGGCGAGCTGGGAAAGGGGGCGTGGCGATCGTTGTCCGGGGATGAGATCGAGGGCCTGGTGGCGCCTGCCACGAAGATCGCATTTCAAGGCCCCGGTCAGGGCAGCTGAGCCGCTGGGCACGCGTTTCGGCCTTTGCGCATCCTCCTGCTTGTCGCTCCTCTGCTTGTCATCCCCTCAATTCTTGTCAGCAAAGCGAAGAAGCGCTTTTCAATAGCGAAGCTGGTCATCTGTTCACCTAACTACCTGTAAAGTCTGGAAAAAGCCCTTCACAACCTTCCCATCGCCCGCCAATCCTTGAATTCGGTCAAGACCGAATGGATGTTCCCCTTCACCGAATAGCATTCGGCCAAGGCCGAATGGATGTTTGCCTTCACCGAATAGCATTCGGTCAAGGCCGAATGGATGTTTGCCTTCGCCGAATTGCATTCGGCCAAGACCGAATGGATGTTTGCCTTCACCGAATGGAGAACGTTCAAGACCGGATGGATGTTTGCCTTCACCGAATTGCATTCGGCCAAGACCGAATGGATGTTTGCCTTCACCGAAAGGAGAACGGTCCAGGCCGAATGGATGTTCCCCTTCACCGAATGGAGAACGGTGAAGGCCGAATTGAAGGATTTCTCGACCGGCTTCGAGTCGGCCACGGGCAGCGCGACGTCCGTACGTTGAACCATCCTGTCACCATGAGGCCACGGGGGAGGGCGCGGGACGATGGCGCTGTGCGCTTCTGGCGACTGGCAATCCGAGGGCGATTCACTCCCCTTTCCCCGCCCCATTTTCCCGAGTTGGACCGACAGCCTTTTTCCGTCCCTTGCGCACAACGCACGAACGATCGGAATTCGCGCGGCAGTGCCGCGCGTCAGCCCGCTCGGTCGCGCGGGCCGACGTCCTCGGTCCGGCCTTCGCGCATAGCGCTCCGGCGCTCGTCGTTCGCGCGGCAGTGCCGCGCGTCAGCCCGCTCTGTCGAGCGGGCTGAACACTCCTCGCCCACCCCGGTTCAGGACGTGGGTGTAGATCTGGGTCGTCGCCACGTCCTTGTGGCCGAGCAACTCCTGGATGGTGCGGATGTCGTGCCCGGCTTCCAGCAGGTGGGTAGCGAAGCTGTGCCGCAGCGTGTGGCAGGTGGCCGGCTTGGCGATGCCAGAGCGCTGCACGGCGATCTTGACCGCGCGCTGCAGGATGCCTTCGTCGAGGTGATGCCTTCGCACGACGCCGTCGCGCGGATCCGCGCTGCGCTCGCTTGCAGGGAACACGTATTGCCATCCCCACTCGCGCGCAGCATTGGGATATTTGCGCGCCAACGCATCGGGAAGCCAGACCGCGCCGAAGCCTGCGGCAAGATCGCGATCATGGACGCGACGCGCGTGCGCGAATTGTGCGTGCAGTGCGTCGACGATCCTCGCAGGCAACATCGTGCGCCGATCCTTGCCGCCCTTGCCCTGCCGCACCACGAGTTCGTGCCTCCCGAAGTCCACGTCCTTGACCCGCAGGCGAACGCACTCCATCAGTCGCAGACCCGAACCGTACAGCAGGCTCGCCATCAAGCCCGTGATGCCGTCCATCTCCCCAAGCAACGCGACTGTCTCCTTCCGATCGAGCACCACCGGCAGGCGTTCGCGCCGCTTCGCGCGGCGGATTTCATCCATCCAGGGCAACTCGGTCCCCAGCACCTCGCGATACAGGAACAGCAGCGCCGACAGCGCCTGATTCTGCGTGGATGCCGCAACCTTTCCCCGCACCGCAAGGCCGGTGAGAAACGCCTCGACCTCATGCCGGCCGAGATCCTTGGGATGTCGCTTGCCGTTGGCAAGGATGAAGCGCCGGATCCAGCCGATGTACGCCTGCTCGGATCGAATCGCCATCCCCAACCTGCGCATTCGCGCACCGACCAGGTCGAGCAGCTTGGGCGCATTGCCATCACCACGGCGTGCCGGCATGCTGCCGGAGAGGGACGATTTCATGGACCGGAGCCGTTGTCGGGAATTGCGGCAAGATTAGACCGCAGGATTACATCCCACGATCGGCCTAACACATGGATTAGTGTAGGATTTTTCCTACACTCTGCCCCGAAGACCCGTGAATACACCGCAGGAATACACGGTAAAATGAGACCGAATAGGCGTTAGGCCGCTTCATTTGTCTTTAGCACTAGCATCTCAGCAACCGAGTCGCATCCTGCCTCGTCACGCTCGTTTTCTTTCAGTGCACAAGCTGTTGTCAGCAATCGTGTCGTTCCAAGTCATCGGTGCTTCGGCTGGCATCGTTGGGCGCGCCTATGGTCTGTCGGCATCCTTGCGATACGCATCGCGCGCCGCGGGCCACCACAGTTTCGTCCATTTGGCATTGGCCGGTCTGTGGCTCCAGCAAGTCCACGGCGCCCTAACTATGTGCTCAAGCGGACCGTGCGGGAGGAAGTTTCCTGTGCAATCATTCGTTGCGGCCCGCACGGCCGCTTAGCTTAGGCGTTAGCCCTCATCAATCTATGTCAGCGGACACATTGAAGCTTTCGAAGTTCGACGTGGCGGAGAGGCAACTCTTGCAGGCCATTCGGCTCTTCTTTTCTCAAGGAGACGAAG
>DATHOV010000345.1:0-5886 GCA_035484515.1 Lysobacteraceae bacterium | reverse complement strand
GATCACGTTGAGGCGATAGTAGAGGTCCTCGCGAAAGCGTCCGTCGCGGGTCATCGCGAGCAGGTCCGCATTGGTCGCGCTGATCACGCGCACCTTCACCTGGCGTTCGCGGTTGCTGCCGAGGCGCGCGAATTTCCCGGTTTCCAGCACCCGCAACAGCTTCATCTGCCCGTTGGGCGGCAGGTTGCCGATCTCGTCGAGGAAGAGCGTGCCGCCATCGGCCGCTTCGAACTTGCCTTCGCGCGCCTTGGTCGCGCCGGTGTACGCACCCGCCTCGGTGCCGAACAGTTCGGCCTCGACGAGCTCGGCGGGCAGCGCACCGCAGTTCAAGGTCACGAACGGGCCGTCGCGCACGCTCGAGTTTGCCTGCACGATCTGCGCGATGCATTCCTTGCCCGCGCCATTGGCGCCGGTGATCAGCACCGGCACGTCTGCGCGTGCGACCTGACAGGCGAGCGAAACCACGCGCTCGGTCGCCGGGTCGGCGAAGATCATGCCGCGCAGGTCGTAGTCGCGCTCGAGCGCACGCAGCAACTGGCGGTCGCGGCGTTCGCGCTGTTCGATCTCGTGCCGCGCGCGCGCCAGCGCGAGCAGGTTGCCGACCGTGGTCATCAGCTTGCGGTCGTCCCACGGCTTGGCCAGGTAGTCGGCGGCGCCGGCTTTCACCAGGTCCACCGCCGAAGTCAGATGCGTCCATGCGGTGAGCAGGATCACGGGCAGGTCCGGGTGCTGCTCGCGGATAGCGCGGAACAGGGCCTCGCCTTCCGCTCCGGAGGTCGTGTCGGCGGTGAAGTTCATGTCCTGCACGACCAGATCGACCTGCTCGCGGTCGAGTCTGGCCAGTCCCTCGCGCGGCGATGTCGCGCTGAGCGTGCGGATGTCGTGCAGCGAGAACAGCACTTCCAGCGCGACGGCGACGGTCGGATTGTCGTCGATGACGAGGATGGTGGGCACGGATGTCACGGAAAGCTGCCTGCGCTTCGGGTCGATGCGCGCCATGATGACAGAGGAGCGATCCTCAATTGCTCGGTGGCGGTGGCGGTGGCGGTGGCGGTGGCGGCGGAGCGGGCGGCGGCGGAGGTGGTGGTGGCACGAGCGCCTTGCAGTCGGCCGGCGAGAGGGTCAGCGAGACCTCGCTGCCGCCACGGCGCACACGAAGGATCGCTGGCGACTTGTCGTGACGTCGCAGCGCGTCCATCAGGTCGTGGAGATGGGTCATGCCGCGGCCGTCGAGCGAGAGGACGACGTCGCCGCCGCGCAGTCCGTGGTAGGGCGAGGGCCGGGTGCTGTCGACCACGATGCCGCTGCCGTCGCTGGAATGCATGACGAGATCGTGGCCGTTCTCGCTCCAGACCATGTCCTCGTCGGATCCGGAATCGTGCATGTGCTGGCTGGCGAGTCCGACGAGCGGCGTGGCGAGAAGGGCGAGGACGGCAATCTTCAGGATGGGGCGAACATGCATGGAGATGTCTCCTGGTGTGGCAGGGAAAGGCTGTGCCGCATATGCCGGCACCGCGGCGAAGGCTTCAAACGCTGCGCGTTGCGACCGCCGGCGGCACGCGCGCGGCGCGCCATGCGGGGCCGAGGACCGCAAGCAGTCCCAGCGCCCACAATGCGAGCATGCCGAAGCCGAGATAGCCCAGAGGCAGGCGTTGCAATTCCAGCGTGCTGACCAGCAACTGGTTCAAGGCGAGCGCGAGCGCGATGCCGCCGATGACTCCGCCCGTGGTGACCATCAGGTTCTCGGTCAGGAAGTAGCGCAGGATGTCGAAACGACGCGCTCCGAGCGCACGACGCACGCCGATCTGCTTGCGGCGCTGGCTGACCAAAAGGGAGGCCATGCCGACGATGCCGCTGGAGGTGACCAGCAGCAGCAGCACGACCACTGCGAGCAGCATGCCGGCGAGCGCGCGATCAGCGCGGTAGCGGCGCGCGCGGAGGTCGTTGAGGGTGTAGGTCTTGAGCAGCACGCGACCGTCCATGCGCTGGCTCAATGCCTTTTCGGCCTGCGCGATCACCGCAGCGCGCTGGCCGGGCCGGGTGCGGACCAGATACTGGGTATACGGATCCAGCAAGCGGATCGGATAGATCACCGACGATTCGCCCCTGGCTTCGCCCTCCCGATCGTCTTCGGCCTGTGCCCGCGGTGTCTGCAGCCGCTCGACCACGCCGACGATGGTGGACATCTTCGCGTGCTCGCCGGTGGAGTAGTAGATCGGCTTGCCGAGCGCCGAACTTTCGTTGGGATAGAGCTTCTTCGCGAAGGCCTCGGTGATGATTGCCGATTGCGGGATGGCGTCGCTGGTGTCCGGATCGACTTCGATGACATCGCCAGGCGTGAAGTCGCGTCCCTCCACCACTTTCAGCCCCAGCGTATTCACCATGGAGCCTGGCGTCATGTAGGTGGTCGCCACCACCGTCGAGTCCGATTTCTGGTCGCGCCGGGTGGCAAAGCCGGTGTTGTTCGACGACTGGGCGAGCGGCGCCTCGTTCGTCCAGGTCACGGCGGCGACGCCCGGGATCCTGCGCAGCGCGGCCTCGTCCTCCAGTTGCATGCCCTTGATGTCGGCGACCTTGCGGAACGGATACAGGCGGATCAGGAACGTGTTGTCCTCGTCCGCGCCGCTCGGCCGCGCCGCCAGCGAGAGACGATCGTTCACGATGTACAGCGCGTTGCAGAGGATGCCGAGCGTGAGCGCAACCTGCGCCGCGATCAGGACCGCACCGGTCTTGCTGCGCATCATCGCCGAGAGGATGGGACGGATTTCCATTTCAAACCTCCATTGCATGCCAATCGATCGAACAACACGAAAAACGTGAACCCCTCATTCCGGCACATGGATGTGCCGGCCGATCCGACGCCTTTCGCCGGATCGGGAGCACGTACCCCGGCCATGCCGGGGTCGTGTGTGGCGCGAATCGCGGCTGGAAGCCCGATTTCGCGCCAAATCAAGCTACTGACTCTTCAATTGAATCGCCGGACGTATCTGGCATGCCCGCCAGGTCGGCAGCAGCCCAGCCAGCACGCTGCACCCGATCGCGAGCGCGATCGTGGACAGCAGCATGGATACGCTGGTGTGTGCGACCGCCTTCATGTTGTCCGACTGCTGCGCGATCAGCCACAAGCCGCCGAAGCTCAGTACCAGACCCAGCGCTCCGCCCGCCAATCCAACGACTCCGGCCTCGATCAGGAACTGCTTGAAGATTTCACCCTTCGGCGCACCGAGCGCTCTGCGCACGCCGACCTCGCCGCCGCGCGCGGTGAACTTCGCGAGCAGCAGGCCCACCGTGTTGACCAAGCACACCAGCAGGAAGCCGAAAGCGAGCCACGTCTGCAGCTTGCTGTCGTCGGTAACCACGCCCTCGTGATCGAGCCACTCCATCACGTTGTAGAGCTTGTAGTGGACCGGACGCGGGTAGCGGCCTAGCTTCTTCTGGTCGCCGATGTAGGCCGCGATGTAGCTGTCGTAGGCTGGCCGGTCCGACGCCGAATCGAGTTCGGCCCAGTACTGGATCCAGGTGCATTCCGAACGCAGGAAGGCTGCGAAGCCGGTTCCGGAGCCATCGCCTTCGCAATTGATGGTGCCGTTGTTCCCGTACTCCTGCCCGATCGCGGTGGCGAACGGGATCATCACGTCCCAGGTATCGCCGTAGGCGTCATTGCCTTCGAGTCGGTAGTAGCGCGGCGCCGGCGACCAGTCGCCGATCACGCCACTGATCGTGTAGTCGTGGTCGTTGAAGCGCAGATGCCGTCCCACCGGGTTGATGTGGGCGCCGAACACTTTCTCGCTGAACGTCGAGGAGATCACCGCGACCTCGCCGCGATGCGCGTCCGCATCGGCGGCCCAGGGACCGCCGTAGCGGAACGGCACTTCGAACATGTCGAAGAAGTCATGGGTCGGCGCCAACCCATCCGCGCGGAACGGAGGCAGATCCTTGCGCCCGCTTTCGACGAAGGCGCCGAATGCATAGATCGCGGTCTGCCGCTTGGCCTTGTGCTGGGCCAGCAGGAGGGTCGCATCCTGGTAGCTCATCTGATTGGGCAGGGGAGCATCAGCGGCCATGTCCTTCGGATTGTTGTCGAGCGAAGGCACGATCAGGCGATCGCTCTTGTCCGGAATCGGATTGCCCGACATGATCGTGAGCACAGTCAGCGTCGACATGCTCGCGGCGATGCCGATGCCCAGCGTAAGCACCATCAGTGCGGTGAGGGCGGGGTTGCGGAGCAGGCTGCGAAAGCCCAGACGCAGGTAGTAGGCGAACATGGCGAATTCTCCTCAGCCGGCCCGCGCCGCGCTCGCGGCGCGTTCGGCGGCGTGCTCGGCCGCGCGCAGCACCGGTTCGGCGAGCAGGTCGGTGACCTGGCCGTCGACGATGTGGACGTTGCGCTGAGCGCGCGCTGCCAGTTCCGGATCGTGCGTGACCATGATGATCGTGGTGCCGCGTGAGTTGACCTCCTCGATCAGCTCCAGCACGCCACGCGCCATCTGCGAGTCGAGGTTGCCGGTCGGTTCGTCGGCGAGCAGGATCTTCGGGTCGCCCGCCAGTGCGCGCGCGATCGCGACGCGCTGCTGTTGGCCGCCGGACAATTCCGCGGGGTAATGCTTGATCCGCGAGAGCAGCCCGACCTGTTCGAGCGCACGTTCGATCCGCTGCTTGCGGTCGGCGGCATTGAAACCGCGGTAGCGCAGCGGCACGTCGACGTTGTCGAACAGGTTCAGGTCCGGGATCAGGTTGAAGCCCTGGAACACGAAGCCGATCTTCTCGTTGCGCAGGCGCGAGCGCTGGTTGTCGTTCATGCCCTTGACGTTGACGCCGTCAAGCAGGAACTCGCCGTCGGTGAATTCCTCCAGCAGGCCGGCGATGTTGAGGAAGGTGGTCTTGCCCGAGCCCGATGGACCGGTGACCGCGACGAACTCGCCTTCGCGCACGTGGATGTCGAAGCCGCGCAGCGCATGCGTCTCGATCATCTCGGTGCGATAGACCTTGCTGAGGTGGGTCATCTTGAGCATCGCGGTTCTCCTGCTTCGAGCGGAATGGGGTCGGTCAGTTGTTGACGCGCACGCGCGGCGCATCGTTGAAGGCGTCGCTGCCGGCGACCACGACCTGGTCGCCGGGCTTGAGTCCATCGAGGATCTCGACGGATTCGATGCTGGTCGCGCCGATCCGGATCGGCCGCTTCTCGGCGATGCCGTGGTCGAGGACGTAGGCGAAGCGGCCGCCGTAGGCGTCGACGAACTGGCCGCGCTCGACCAACAGCACATCCGGCTTGTTCTCGATCAGGATGCGCGCGGTGACGCGCTGGTTCTGGCGCACGCCTTCGGGTTGGCCGCCAGTGAAGCGCATGCGCGCCTGCACCTGGTGGTCGACGACTTCCGGCGACACGGCCGAGATCGTGCCGTGCAATGTCGCGCTGTTCGCCTCCACTTCCACCGGCATGCCGATGCCGATGTCGTCGGCGAAGGATTCCGGCACTTCGAGTTCGACTTCCAGGCGCGAGAGGTCGACGACCGTCATCAACGCCGTGTTCGCCGGCACGACCGCACGATCGGTGACGGCGATGCTGCCGATCACGCCGCCGACCGGCGCGCGCAATTCCAGGCCATCGACCTTGCGCTTGATCTCCGCGACCACGACGCGCTGCTTTTCCAGCTCGTTGAGCTTGGTGTCGAGTTCGAGCTGCGCGTTCTTTCCCTCGAGCACAGCGTCGGCGGCCGCATGCCTGCTGCGGATGTTCGCCGCATCGACGTTGTCGTCGGCCTTCAGGCAATCGATCTTGGCGAGTGCCTGCGTCGAACAGGCTTTCGCCACGCGGTCGCGGTCGCGGGTGGCGGCGGTCAGGGTCAGTACCGCCTCGTCGGCGTCGCGCTGGGCGAGCAGCTTCTG
>DATHOV010000344.1:0-9475 GCA_035484515.1 Lysobacteraceae bacterium | reverse complement strand
CGTCCCGCGTGTAGCGTCCCTGCTGCTGCAGTTCGCGCAGGTATTCCTCGGCGGTTTCCGCATCCTTGCCGCCGTGCGCCGCGAGCACATCGAGCAGCGCCGCGTGCACGCCCTTGCCCATCGCGATCGCACCGCAGACGTACAGGTGCGCACCATTTTCCAGCCACGCATGCAGCTCGCGGCCGTGTTCACGCACGCGCTGCTGGACGTAGGTCTTTGTATGCGATTCCCTCGCAAAAGCCCGCATATCCATGTGCGGACTTTCAATACGTACGCCATCCCGCGAGAACGCGAGATCGAGCCGATGCAGGTGCCCCTGCTTGAGCGCACGCTGCCATTCGAGCTGGTAGAGGAAGTCGCTGCACGAATGCGGGTTGCCGAACAGCAGCCAGTTGCGACCGCGCGCGCCGACCGCCGCGCGCTCTTGCACGAAGCCGCGGAATGGCGCCACACCCGTGCCCGGGCCGATCATGACGATGTCGCGCGCGCCATCCCGTGGGAGACGGAAGCGCTCATTGCTTTCGATGAAGACCGGCAGGCGTTCGCCTTCACCGCGCGAGGCGAGAAAATGCGAGGCCGCACCCCAGCGCGCATCGCCGTCGCGCTCGTAGGCGACATGGGCGACGGTCAGGTGGGCCTCGTCGCCGACCGCCTTCTGGCTCGATGCGATCGAATACAGGCGTGGCGTCAGTGGGCGCAGTGCGGCCACCAGATCCTGTGCGTTCCAGGCTGCCGGATGCTGCAGCAGGAGATCGATCGTCTGCCAATCGGCAAGCCTCTCCACCAGTGCATTGCGCCCGTCGTCGGCGAGCAGGTGCTGGAGTCCGGCGTCCTTGGCGCGAGCGGCGTGCGCAACGACGAACGGTCGGCTCAGACGCGTCAATTCGCGCTTGTCGCGAAGCCACTCGCGCAGCGGCAACGAATGCTTCTCATGGGTGACGACTTCGTCGCCTGCAAGATGCAATGTCGAGAGAACGGCATCGACGAGAGCGGGCGGATTCGTCGCCCATACGCCGAGCGCATCGCCCGGTTCGTAGGAGAGCCCCGAATCCTGCAGCGAGACCTCGATGTGGCGGATGTCCTTCGAGCTTCCGCGTCCGGTGATGCGCTGGTTCGCCAGCAGTTCCGCGCTGAACGGATCCGCTCGCGACGGCACCGACTGCGCCTGCTGCGGTTGCGATGGTGCGGGACGCAATGGCGTGACCGTGGCCAGTGGTGCGACCGGCCTCGCGATCGACTTTGCGACCAGTGCCACGGCATCGTCGATCCACGGCGCAGCGACGCTTTCGATATCGAGGTCGGCATCCGCGCGCGCCAGCCAGCGTGTGGCGCCAAGCTCGGCCAGACGCGCATCCAGCCGGCGACCGATTTCGCAGAATTTCGGATAGCTCGAATCGCCGAGACCGAACACCGCGAACTTCAGTTCCGGGAGCGCAGGCGCACGCTTCCCGAGCAGGTGTTCGACGAAGCCGCGTGCGTCGTCCGGCGGATCGCCGTCGCCCTGGGTGCTGATCACGACGATGAGGTGGCGTTCGCTCTTCAGCTCGCGCAGCGGGTAGGCGTCGGCGCGCGTCAGCCGCACCGGCTGGCCGGACGCTTCGATGCGTTGCCCGAGGGTTTCTGCGAGACGCCTGGCGTTGCCGGTCTGGCTGCCGTAGACGATCGCGAGCGGGGCGATCGCCGGTGTCTCGGCAGGGTGAACGACCGTCAGTGCGGCGACATTCGCGCTGCGCTGCGCGAGCCCGGCGGCATAGCCCGACAGCCACCATAGCCCCGGCGCGTCGAGACCCTCGGTCAACTGTCCGAGCAGCGCCGACTTGCCGTCGGGCAGCGGATTCCATGTGGATACAGCGGGCGAAGGAGGCATCGGGACGACCATGAAAGGCGTGGTCGTTGCACCGTAGCCAGACGCGGTCGGACGCGGAAAGGAAGAAACGGCATGCGCTTATGCCGTGCCGCCGGGGAAAGGGGTCAGAGTGAATTTTTCGCCGATACATCCTCAACCGAGTGAGGTCCTTCGTCGAAAAACCTCACGCTGACCCCTTTCCCCGCAGTCGCCGCTTCAGCACCGCGGCGAACCGTTCCGCGGCGCCGTCGTCGTGATCGAGGAACACCGACGGCTCGGCGAGTTCGAGTTCCAGCACGCAGGGCGAGCCATCGCCGGCGCGGACGAGGTCGACGCGTGCGTAGGCCAGCGGGTAGTCGCTGTCGACGAGCTGCGGCAGGGCGGCGATCACGCGGTCGGCGATCGCGCGCTCGGCGTCGTCGGGTTCGCGTGGCCGGATGTGTTCGGTGGCGAACAGCGCGCGGGTCGGGTCCTCGTTCGCGCGCAGCAGCGGTCCCTTGCGGATCGCGTGGCTGAAGGCGCCGTCGAAATACAGCAGCGCGGTTTCGCCGGCCGTATCGACCGACGCGAGGTACGGCTGCACGAGCACGCTGCGGCCCGCGTCGAGCAGGTGGCGCGCGTGTTCGCGCATCGCATCGGTCGCCCCACGCGAATGCCGGCGTGCGCCGCGCGAACCGGCGCCGACGGTCGGCTTGATGACGAAGTCGGCGATGTCAGGATGCTGTGCCATCCAGTCGGCCATCAACGCGCCCGGATCGTCGCCCGGCACCAGGAACTCGGTCGGCACGATCGGCAGGCCGATCGACTCGAGCTGGGCGAGGTAGCGCTTGTCGGTGTTCCAGCGCACCACGTCGAGGGGATTGAGCAGCCGCGTCAGCCGCGACGTCGCCTCGCACCAGTCGAGGAACGCGTCGAGCCGCATCGTGTAGTCCCAGGTCGAGCGCAGCAGGACGATGTCGTAGCGCGACCACACGGCCGTCGGATCGTCCCAGGCGCGGATGTCGGCGTCGACGCCCGCCGCGTGCAGCGCCGCAAGCAGCGGCGGCATGTCGTCGTCGAGCGCGTGCGCGGCGATGGCGGTGACAAGGGCGATGCGCGGCATGAAGCGATTCTGTCACAGTGCCGGGGAGATGCGCCGGTGCAAGGCCTCCCAGGGTCGCTCGATCAGCCATCAACCGTGGCCCCCGACGGGCATCGGACGGATGTGCGCATTGGTTCTCTCTTCGCGTGGCGAAGCCGGAAGGCTTATGTGGATCCTTCCGTACGCACCAGATCGTCGTTCCGCAGCGGAAGCGAAATCCCCAGTGCGATCGCGAGATGGTCGGAGCGGCCTGCAGGCAGAACGTGGGGAGGGTCGGCGAGCAGGCCTTCGCTGCACAGGATGTGGTCGAGCGCGCGTACCGGCTTCCAGCTCGGAAAGGTCGCGGCGAAGCTGGCGGGTGGTCGCAGGCGGGTGCGACCGTACAGTCTCTGCATCTCGGGCGCTTCGGGCCCGCAGTTGAAGTCGCCCATCAACACGACGTGCTGCGCGTTCGCGAGCAGGTCGGCGATGAAATCGAGTTGCGCCCTGCGCGATTGCACGCCCAGCGACAGATGCGCGATCGCGACGGTGAGACGGTCCTCGGCCTGGCCGAAATGCGCGAGCAGGGCGCCGCGGCCGCCGACGCGGCCGGGCAGGGCGTAGTCGAGGATCTCGATCGGACGTTCGCGGCTGAGCAGGCCGTTCGCGCTGTGCGCGATTCCGCCGATACGACGGTTGGACTGGTGGCTCCAGTAGGGAAATCCCGCAAGTTCGGCGATGCGGTGGGTCTGGTTGGTGAAGCCCGAGCGCAGGCTGCCGGCATCGCTCTCCTGCAGGCCGACGATGTCGAAGCCGCTGCACAGATCGGAGATCGCCGCTATGTTGTCGCGTTTCCCGGCCGGCAGCACATGCGACCAGCTGCGCGAAACGTAGTCGCGGTAACGCTGCGTGCTGGAGCCGGCCTGGATGTTGCAACTCAGCAGGCGCAGGCGGCGTGTGGCCATTTCAGCCGCCCCGCATCCGCAACCCAGCGTGCGTCCGCCTCACCTCAATGCTTCTTGGTGGGTTGCATCGGCTGTTTCGCATGCAACGGACGCTGTTTGGCAATCAGCCAGTCGACCGTGTGCAACAACCCGGAGGCTCCACCTGCCCGGGTCATCGGCGCGCGGTATTTGCCGTCGACTATCATCGTCGGCGTGCCATCGACGCCCCAGCGCATCACCTGCTCGTGCGCGTTGCCGATTTGCCCGGTGACCACGAAGCTCTGCATCGTCGAGGCGAACAACTTCTCGTCGACGCCGTAGTCGGTGTACAGCGAGGGAATGCTCGCACAGCCGCCGGCAAGCCGGTTCTGGTCGAACACTTCCTTGTAGATGCCGTCGTGGCTCTTCGTCTGCACGCCCATCGATTGCGCGGCGTAGTAGGCGCGCGCGAAGTCGTCCCAGCAATGCTCGGGGTCCTGGCCGAACGCCGCGGGCAGGTATGAGAAGTGCACGTCGGCCGGCAGGGTCTTTTCCCAGTCCGCCAGATGCGGCTGGAAGGCGCTGCAGATCGGGCAACCGTAACCGAACACCTCGACCACCTCGATCTTCGCGCCCTTGATCGGGCCTTGCTTGACGGAATCTGGCGAATCGATGAGGAAATAATCGGTGCCCTCCACCGGCGCGGGACCGGCGGACTGGGCCGCCTGTGCGGTGACGTTCTTCACGCCGGCAGCGCCCGCCGTCCCGACGATGCAGGCCATTGCCGCCAGCAGGGTCGAGGCTGCCATGATTTTCCACGATGCGAAACGGCTGGATTGCATGGATGCATCCTCTTGATTCAAGGCCGCGCCGGATTTGGCTGTGGCCTTCGATAAAACGCCATGACGGCGGCTTGCGACCTCAGTGCTTCGCGTGCAGCGGGCGCTGTTTGGCGATCAGCCAGTCGACCGTGTGCAGCATCCCGTCCGGGCCGCCGGGGAGGACTTCCAGCACGCGGAACTTGCCGTCCACGATGACGGTTGGCGTGGAGTCCACACCCCAGCGCATCTCCTGCTCGTGCGTATTGGCGACCTTGGCGTTGATCGCGAAACTCTGCATCGTCGAGGCGAACACCTTCGGATCGGCGCCGTAGTCGGCGTAGATCTTCGGAATGTCGGAGCAATCGTTGAAGCGGTGCTGGTCCCACACCGCCTTGTAGATGCCCTCGTGGGACTTGGCAGTGGGAATGCCCATCGCCTGCGCGGTGTAGAAGGCGTGCGTGAACTCGTCCCAGCAATGCGGCGCGCCTGGACCGAACGCGGCGGGCAGGTAGGTGAACTCCACGTCGGAGGGCAGCTTCTTTTCCCACGCGGCGATGTGCGGCTGCATGGCATTGCAGTGCGGGCAACCGTAGCCGAACACCTCGGTCACCTGGACCTTGTCGCCGCTGGGTTGGTCGGGTGTGTCGATCAGGGTGTAGTCCTTGCCTTCCACAGGGGCCGGACCGGACGGCATGCCTGCCGGCGGTGGCGCTTTCGCGGCGGCGGGCGGATCGCTTGCCGTACTCGCCGCATCGGCAGGCGAGGCAGTGGAAGCGGCTGGAGAGGCAGCCGCGGGCGAGGCTGCCGTGTTGTCGGCGGACGGGGATGGCGATGCGTTGGCCGGCGATGCTGCGGCCGTCGGGGACGCTGCGGGCGCCGAGGCGTCCGGGCCGTTCGAGTTGCAAGCCGTGGCCAACAGCAAGGTCGAAGCCAGCAGGATGGACCGCATGGCGGCACGGTTGGAAAGCATGGGCGAATCCTCGTGGTTCAAGTCATTGGACGACGGTGGGCGGCGATGCAGCGGACCGCTTGGGACTGACCCGCAAGTCCGCGCGTTGGTTCAATGCGCGGTGGAGGCGTCGCTGGCGGCCGAGGAGGCCGCTGCGCTGGCAGGCGCACTCGCCGGCGATGCCGCGGCGGGCGCCGGCCTGGCGCTGGCTGCAGCATCGTCCGCCGACGGATGCAGGCCTTCGACATAGGTCGACAGCGCCTGGATTTCCTCGTCGGTCAGGTTCTTCGTGACGCCAGCCATCTCCGGCTTGGCCCAGTCGCCCTTGCCTAGCACCAGGCCACCGCGGAACGCGGTCAGGCGTGCGGAAACGTAGGAAGCATGCTGACCGCCGATGTTCGGATACGCCGGACCCGGGTTGCCCGCGCCGGTCGGACCATGGCAGGCCATGCAGGCCGGAATGCCGCGCACCGGATCGCCGCCACGGTAGATCTGCTCGCCGACGATGTAGAACTTCTTGCCCTGGTTCGGGCCGGACTTGATCACGCTGTCGTCGGATACGCCCGGCAGCACCTTCTGGGTGGCGAAATACGCACCGATGTCGCGCATGTCCTGCGGCGAGAGCGACGTCGTCATCGGCATCATGATCGGATTCTGCCGCTCGCCGGACTTGAACATCGCAAGCTGGCGCGCGATGTAGCGCTCCTGCTGCGCGGCGAGCTTCGGATACTGGGCGTCGGTCGAGTTGCCATCGACGCTGTGGCAGGCGGCACATGCGCCAGCCTTGGCCGCGCCAGCCTTCAGGTCGCCGGGCTTGGCCTGCGCGTGCGCGTCGGCCAGCGACGCGGTCGTCGGTGCGGGAGCGGACGGCAGGGCCGTGGTCGTGGCCGGAGTGTCGGTCGGCGCCTGCGCGAATGCAGCGGCGGCGGCGAACAGGGCGGCTACGCCCAGGATGCGCTTCAAGCTCATGCGTGACTCCGGTCGACTATCGATGGCGCCACCATCCCCAGCGGAACAGCCGTGGCGCGGAACCGCTGGATTATCCCCCGTGGCTTGTGAAGCGGTCAACGAAGCCGCGTATCCGCTGGCCTCGCGCGCCCGCAGGCCTCATGCTGGCGCGGCCTTCCCCGGACATGAGACATGGCCAATCCGCTCGCCCGCGCCGCCTTCATCGCTGCCGCGCACACCCTCAAGCAGTTGCCGCCCGATGGCGGGCGCGAGGTCGCGTTCGCGGGCCGCTCCAACGCAGGCAAGTCCAGCGCGCTCAACGCCCTGTGCAACCAGAACGCCCTGGCGCGCACGTCGAAGACGCCCGGCCGCACCCAGCAGCTCGTCTACTTCGAGGTTGAACCGCAGAAATACCTCGTCGATCTGCCCGGCTATGGCTACGCCAAGGTGCCACTGGACCTGCGTGCGCACTGGCAGGAATTCATCAACGCCTATTTCCTGAGCCGGCAGGCACTCGCCGGCCTCGTGGTGGTGATGGACATCCGCCATCCACTGCGCGAATTCGACGCGCAGATGCTGTCCTACGCCACCAATCGCGGCCTGCCGGCGCACTGCCTGCTCACGAAGGCCGACAAGCTCGGTCGCGGCCAGCAATCCCAGACCCTCGCGGCCGTCCGCAGGGAATTACCGGAGCGCGTGACGGCGCAGGTGTTTTCGGCGGAGAAGAAGCTGGGGGTGGATGAGGGGCGCGGCGTGGTCGCGGAGTGGCTGAATCTCTGACGCTTGCCCATCGGCACGGGCATCGGCAACGAATGCGGGCGGCGGGCAAGTATCGTCTCGGCGAAGTTCGGTGATGCGCGGGCGAGGCAGCGCCGCGGAGATCACTCCGGAGTCGATACCATTTGCTTTTCATACCGCGATGGTCCATCGGCAAGCAGCCTTCCACGGTCAATCAACGGCTTTTCGAAATAGCGCCAGGAAACCGCAGCCACGGCGCAGGTGGCAGCGATGACGGCTGCATACAGACCCCAATAGCCGATCGCACGCTGCAATGGGGCGAAGGCGTGCGACATGAGAAATGCCACGATGAACATGTGGAACAGGTACACGAAGTAGGAAACCCTCCCGATCCACGCCAGGAGACGCGTCAGGGGATCCTTCAGTTTTCCGCGCCAGAGCGAGAGCGAACCCACCAGCAAGGCCGCGGCGAGTCCGAATACGGTATAGCCGATCAACTGGACGGCCAGGTTGTGCCGGGTCAGCAGGCCGAACACGATCAGGATGCAAAGCACCGCTGCCATCAGCACGGGACGCGCGAACCGGTGGGACGTCAGGGAGGAACAAAAACCCAGGGCCACCACGCCCCCGAACGCGATCGAATCGATGCGGGCCGGCGCGAAGAAGTACAGGGCCAGCGGATCGAACGACCGTTCGAGGATCACCACGCACCTGACCGCCAGTGCCAGGCCGATCAGGAACCACAGGAACGGACGCAATCGCGACCGGCGTGCCAGGCTTGCAAGACAGAACAATCCGAGGGTCAGATAGGCGAACTCTTCGACCGAAAGCGACCAGGTGATGTCGTACGGCACGCCTTCCCGCCCGAAAATCGGAATCACCCACGCGGTCAGGAAGATGAGGTTCATCCACAGCCGGTGCAGCAGATCGACTTCGTGGTGTGTGACGACCGACATCGTCGCGTAGACGATCAGGGCCACCAGATACAACGGCACGATCCTGAAGAACCGCTTGATGAAGAACCCCTTGATGCCGTCGCGATCTCTCGTCTTGTACAGGATGCTCGTGATCAGGAACCCGCTGATCGCGAAGAACAGATCCACTCCGGCCCAGCCGGCGTGCTTGAGAAATTCCGCGATGGGATCCTTGACCGTCGCAGGGAACTTGACTGCGACGTGATGGCCGATGACTAAGGTGATCGCCACCCCGCGGAGCACGTCAAGGAGATGGAAATGGTTGTGTTCCCCGGGCGCCGGACTTGGTGTCTGGATGTCTGATCCGATGTCTTGGGGGGTCATGAGGAAGGCTTGCAGATAACGGGAGTATGAACTGGCCGGAATTGCGCAATTGTAGGACGTGGGCTGTCAAATGCCCATCGCTCGCCTCATTCCATGCCGGCCGGCGCTTCGGTGTCCGGATCCAGCGGGAAAGCGATCGATACCGATCGGATGCTCATGCCATTCGCCTGCGGCAGGCTTCAGCCTGCCTGCAACCGTGGATCGATCCAGGCCCGCAACGCGTCCGTCATCGCATTGATCAGCACGATCAACGTGCCGACCACCAGGACCACGCCCAGTACCAGCGTGTAATCGCGATTCAGCGCGCCCTGCACGAAGTAGCGGCCCATGCCGGGAATGCCGAACACCTGTTCGACCACCGCCGAGCCGCTGACGATGTTGATCATTGCGGGGCCGAGCCAGGCGATGACCGGCATCAGCGCAGGCGGAGTGGCGTGCACGAGCAGCAGCCGCGAAGTCGGGAAGCCGCGCGCGCGCGCGGCGCGCAGCCAGTCGCTGGACAGCGCGTCGATGTAGCCCGCGCGGCTGATGCGTGCGCAGTAGGCCAGGTTCGGCAGCGACAAGGCGATCGCCGGCAGCAGCGCGCTGCGCAGCAGTGTCCACGGCGTGGACGGATCCCAGCCACCGCCGGGCAGCCAGTGCAGGCTTACCGCGAACACCAGGACAAGCAAGGGCGCGACCACGAACTTCGGCATCGCCAGGCCGAGTCCCGACAGGAACATCAGCCCGCGATCGAGCATGCTGCCGCGTCGCAACGCCGCGATCAGCCCGAGCGGGACGCCGATTCCGAGCGCCATCGCCAGCGCGATCCCGCCGCACAGTGCCGACACTGGCAGGCCGAGCGCGATCAGCTCGCTCACGCGATAGTCCGGATACTGGAACGAGGGCCCGA
>DATHOV010000343.1:0-3761 GCA_035484515.1 Lysobacteraceae bacterium | reverse complement strand
GGGCCAATCGGGGGAATTTCGAGTGGTCCACTGCGCTGGACACTGGCCTCCGCAAGCCGGCAACTCATCCGTAGATAAACGCCAGGCGCCCGGCGACTAAAGCGCGCGCCTTAGCGCCGTCAGTCCCTTCTCGATGCCCTTGAGGTCGACGGCGCCGTAGCCGAAAACCAGACCTTCTGACGTGGGTGCGCCGAAGAAATAGCGTTCGAACGAATGCAGGTACACGTTGGACTCCAGCAATCTCACGGCGACGCGTTCCAATCGTCTGGGCAGATCCGCAAACGCCGCCACGTGCATCCCGTAGTGCGACCGCATCGGCGACAACACCCCTGAGAAGTCCGACTGCAGCATCTCCCATATGAGGTCTCGGCGCTTCCTGTAGACGTTCCGGAGCTTTCGCACATGCTGCGCGAGATGGCCATCGGCGATGAAGCGGGCAACTGCCATTTGCGTCAAGGTCGGGCAATGCCAGTCGAGACAATTCTTCGTCGCAATCAGTGCTGGCATGGCCCACCGGGGCGAGACCACATAGCCCAGCCGCAGTGCGGGAAGCATGCACTTGGAGAAGGTGCCGACGTAGAACACGTCGTCTGCGGTTGCCGCAGATCGCAGCGCCTGCAGCGGCGTTCCGTCATAGCGGAACTCTCCGTCGTAGTCGTCCTCGACGATGACCGCCCCTTGCTTGCGGGCAAAATCGAGCAGTGCCGCCCGCCGTTGCGCGGACATCGATACGCCCAGCGGAAACTGGTGCGAAGGACATACGCAGACGATCTGTACCGGGACCGGCAACGCGTCGACCACGAGTCCTTGTGCATCGACCGGTACGGGTACGATCCTGGCCCCCGCAGCCAGGAATGCCGCACGCATCGGCGGGTAGCCTGGATCTTCGATGGCAACGGTCGTGACTCCAGGGGTCACCAGCGCGCGGGCAAGAATGTCGAAAGCCTGTTGCGCGCCGGCGGTAACCAGCACATCGTCGGGCTCGCACACGACTGCGCGCGAGACGCCGATATGTGTTGCGATGGCCGTCCGCAAAGGGAAATGACCCTGGTTGCCTTGCGGGCTCCTGAAGGCGGGTGGCTTCAATTCCATTCGCCGGAGTTGGCGGGCGCTGATCCGACGAAATACCTCGAAGGGAAATAACCGCGGGTCGACGAGCGCGGGGCGAAAATCCAGGGGTGCGGCCGCGCTGTGCGCCTTCGCAGGCTGACTGTCGTTCCAGAACGTGAGAGCTCGCACGAGTTCGGGGCGCGACCACAGCGCATTCAGGCGTGGATCGGGCATGTTTTGTGCCGGGAAGCGTTCGCGAGGAGGCCGGCTTTGCTTCGGCGCCACATAGGTTCCCGATCCTCGCCGGGCCTGTACCAGCCCCTCGATCGCCAACCGCGCATAAGCCCGGGCAACCGTGTTTCTCGAAACACCGAACAAGACAGCCGACTGACGCTCCACCGGAAGTTTCGACCCGGGAACCAACCGGCCATCGAGAATGGCGGCACGCAACTGCGCAAAGACGGATTCCGCAGCTTGACGGCTTCCCTTGGGCAGATGGTCGATGGCAATTTCGAACAGATTGCTTATGCCGTGCACATCGTTTGCCACAACTTTCCCTCCGAAGCGGCCCGGTAGCGGCAAGCCCTGTGAAGCTACTGTAGCTTCAGGCGATTTGATTGTCGGGATGCGCTCCGCAAACTCCACGAATTCGATGCTCGCCATCGACGGATGGCAACGCCTCCCCAAATCTGTGGATGCCCGGCGCGTTCGCGTTCGCGCACGATTCGCGCGGGCGGCGTTGTGCCGTCTCCCCGTTGCGGGTTCGCAATACGAAAGGACATACCATGAATCAGAACGAAAATGCCCAGCGTCTGCTCGGCCGCATCCTGTCGCAGCCGATCGACAATGCGGAACTGGCTGCGGTCGACGCCTTCGGTGGTACCGACATCCGCACCGGCGAGACCATCGGCCTGGACGGCGGTCCGCACCTGCCGCCGCCGCCGAAGACGGCTTGATCCGACGATGCCGGGTGCGAAAGCCTTGAACGACCGATGAGGTAACGCACGCGAGGTTCGAGTCCATCCACAGATTTGTGGATGCCCGGCGCGTTCGTGCCTGCGCATGATGCGTGCGGCCCATACCGGGCCGTCAGCGTGGGGAGATGGCCAATGAGGCTGATCGCAGCGAGTCTGCGTCTGCGCGACAAGCTCCCCTTGCTGCCGGGCAGTGGCACGGCATTCGTCGCCGGGCTTTTGTGCTGAGGGGATTCCGCCGACCTGGTCGGCGGAATCTTTTTCCCGATGATGCCACTTGCCGTTCTTCTGGTTGCAGCGATCAAGCTCGTTCCGGCATCCGCCTGCGCGAAGGCGCTGGGACCGGCCGACCTGTCCGCATTCATCGAAGGGCATGCGCTGCCCGGTGTCGTGGTCACTGGTGAAGAACACCGCATCGACGCTCCGCGCGACGCCATCGTCGCGACCGTGCGCGTGCACGAAGGCCAACTGGTACGACGCGGCGAGCGCCTCGTCGATCTGACCGGCACGCCTTCCGACGGCGAAACGATGGAGGTCGCCCGCTCCCAGCGCGAAGGCGCCGAAGCCGGCGTCCGCGAAGCCCAGGCCGAGGCGACGCGGCTGCAGAGCGAACTCGCGCGCCGTCAGCTCCTGCCCAACCTGTTCTCGCGCGAGCAGATCGAGTCCTATGTGGCGCAGTTGCACGAGGCACAGGCGCGACTGGATGCCGCACGTGCGGAACTGGCGGCACGCCGTTCCGGCGAATCGTCGGCTGCCGCCGCGATGCAGTCCCTCCAGGTCGATGCGCCCGCCGATCTTCGCGTGCAACGCGTGCTTGCGGTTGCCGGTGCTCGGGTCGCCGCCGGAACGGCCCTGTTCGAACTCGTCGGCGACGGAACTCCGGCTGTGCGCTTTGCGTGGCCGCTGCAGGACGCATCGGCATCGATGGTCGGCAAGACCGTCTGCGTGCGTCCCAGTGCGACTCGCGATGCCGTCCCGGTTCCGGCGGAGATTTTCGAGCGCAGCCGCGAGCCGGATTCCGCAGCGCAGGCATGGATCGGCCAGGGACGCTTCGATTCGCCTCCTTCCTGGGCGCAGTCCGGCGTGGCGGTCGATGTGATCGTCATCGGCGGCGACTGACGTGATCGTGCTGACGCCCAATGCGACGACCCAGGCCATCGTGAACGTGATCGATGGCGCGTGTCTGGATCCCGACCGGATCGAATCCATGCTGGCGGTCGATGGCATCGTGCTCGCCCACGCGCTCTCGCCTGCGCATCGCGAAGGGCTGCTCGGCGGTCGCGCGCTCGCGTTCTGCGCCGACGCGCGCCTGAGTCCGTCCCAGTTCGAGCCATTGCGTGAGGCCGCCGCCGCATTCGCGGACGATCATGGAGCTCTGCCCGAGGCTGCGTTGCCTGTGGCGATGCTGACCCTGCGCGACGGCCTGATGCGAGCCCTGACCGCCGACAGCGGGTTGTCCCTGACCATCACCGCGGCATCGCGTCGCTTCGGCGTATGCCTGCATCTGCAAGGCGACCGTGGCGAAGCAACCCTCAATGCCGCCGGCCTTGGCCTCGGCGTCTGGAGTCTGCGCTGTCAGCAACCGCTGCATGTACCGGTGTTGCGCGCCGATGCCCGCGCCGCGCAAGGCCTCGATTACTGCCGTGGCAGCGGCGAGGAAGGATTGCCGGCGATCGCTGTTCCCTGCGGCGAACGTCTCGTCGGTGGTGCGGCGATGTGGCTGGTGGTGACGGCTCG
>DATHOV010000342.1:0-6254 GCA_035484515.1 Lysobacteraceae bacterium | reverse complement strand
GAGGAAGTCGTCGATCGCGCCGCCGGTCTTCGCAAGGGTGCGCGACATCGTGATGCGCATCGGCGCCTTGGCCGAGAACACGAAGCCGTCGGGCGTCTCGTCGCGCCAGTGCGCGTACGTGGCCGGTTTCTGTGCGCCGTACCAGGTGCCGTTGACCTCGATCGCGGTGACGCGCCGGCTGGCGTATTCCAGCTCGCGCTTCTGCGTCAGTCCCTTCGGATAGAAGTTGTCGCGCCACGGGGCGTATACCCAGCCGCCGATGCCCACCCGGATGCCGGTCATTGCAGGTCTACTGGCAGGGTGTTGAGAAACATCCTGCCAGCGCGATCCATGGATGGATCGCACGCGAATCGAACAAGCAGTGTTCGATGATTCGATACATCCATGTATCTCACCTTCGCTTCGCGAAGGCCGGCTGCGCCGTTCCGCCGCGCTCCATGCGCGGCAGGTCGCGGAGCCGAGTCCGGACATGTGCCGGACTCGGCGAGTTGGGACTGCGCCGCAGGCGCGAACAGCGAAGCTGGCCTGAAGGGCGAGCCGCAGGCGAGTCAAGTGCAGGAAAGCACTTTCTCAACCCACTAACTCGATGCGGCCTGCTGCGCGGGCGGGGGCACGTTCACGGCGGCAATGATCGGCGGCGTCACCGCAGCTGCAGCGATCGCGACGGCGTGGGGCGCTTCGACGTTCGCCGCTTCCGGTGCCACCGTGGGCGTGGGCGGCGGCACGATGCTGGTCACCGACGCCAGTGGAACGAGAGTGGGCTCGGCCACGCTGGCCACCGGCATCAATGTCTCTTCCTCTGCCTCTGCGCAGGGTGCGGCGACGGCTGCATCGGCCTGATCGGATTCGATCGCGATTGCCGGTTCGGAAGCCTCGGCGGTTGCCGTTTCGGCAGGTTGCGGCGTCGCAGCCACCGGCGCCACGACGGCTTCGATCGCAGCCGTTGCGGGAACGACCGCCGCTTCGACCGCTGGCGCAGTAACGGCCTCGACGGGAGGCTCAGTCGCTGCTTCGACCACCGGCGCCACCGGTGCAGTCGTTTCGGAAGCGATCGCTTCGGGATCGGGCGAGGACGCAACCGGAATGACGGCATCCGCAATCGTCGCAACAGCGGGTTCGGCTGGAGCGGCTTCGGAAGCCGCGATTGCCGTCTCCGGAGCAGCGACAGCAGCGGCTGCCTCGATCGCGGGAACGGTCGCCTCTTCTGCAGCAGGCGCAGGCTCTTCAGCCGCAGCAACCGGTGCGGCTGGCACGGCCGCCACTGCCGACAGGTGCCGTTGCGGCACCTTGTCCGCATCCAGCAGCTTCTCGATGCGCACGAACACTTCGCTGCGCGCAAAGGGCTTCTTCATGAAGTCGTCGGCGCCGATGCGGTGGGCGTAGAACTGCTCGGTCGCCAGTTCGTTGCCGCTGATCATGATCACCGGGATGGTCTTGGAAACCGGATCGCGGCGCAGGCGGCGCAGCGCCTCGAAGCCGTTCATGCCCGGCAGCACGATGTCGAGGAAGATCAGGTCCGGGACCTCGGACAGGGCCAGGCACAGGCCGGTGTCGGCATCGCCCGCATCGAGCGTCTTGTAACCGTTCTGCTCGAGCATGCGCTTGAGCAGGGCGACGATCGTGGGCGAATCGTCGATGATCAGCACGCGCGTGCCGTCGCGTGCGTTCACGCGCGGCTTGTGGCGGCGTTCCACCAACGTCTGCGCGGCTTGGGCGGCTTCGTCATGCGCTTCTGCAGCGATGGCCGCGGTCGATTGCGAGGGTGCCGGAGCAACGGGTTCCACCGGGGCGGGCGCGGCGGCTGCGACGATCCGGGGCGCCGGCGCGACGTGCGCGGGACGGACGGTTTTGGCGGGCTGGGGCTTGCCGCCACCGAACCATCTCTTCAGTACATCCAGCATGCCCATGTGCGAGGCCCCCACCGGCCACTCTTTCCCGACTGACAGTTTCGCCTGTACCGGCGTCGCTGACAATCGGTTTCTGCGACTTCGGTCACGAATTCGGGCCGGCTACCATGGCCTGTACTATCCGGAAGGGATGGAGCAGGGATGGGGCGATCGATGCATCCGAGGACCACACGCTTCCTGGCGGCCGCCGCGCTGGGTCTGGCCTTGGTCGCCTGCTCCCGGCCGGCACCTTCCGAAGCCGGGGCCGGCGCATCCGATGCGCGCGTGGTGATGCTGGGCACCGGCAACCCGAACGCCGACCCGGAACGATCCGGCCCGGCGGTCGCGGTGATCGCCCATGGCAAGGTCTATCTGGTCGACGCCGGCCCGGGCGTCGTGCGCCGTGCCGCAGCGGCGCAGGCTGCGGGCGTGGCCGAATTGACGATGCCGGCGCTGGACCGGGTCTTCATCACCCACCTGCACTCGGACCATACGGTCGGATTGCCCGACCTGATGCTCAGCCCGTGGGTGCTCGATCGCAGCAGACCGCTGACCGTGTACGGTCCGCCCGGCATCGCGGCGATGGTGGCGCATCTCACCGCAGCCTACAGCGCCGACATCGACAACCGCCTGCACGGGCTCGAACCGATCAACAAGACCGGCTGGCGTACGCAGGCGGTCGAGATCGCGCCCGGCATCGTCTATCGCGGCGACGGCATGACCGTCACCGCCTTCGCCGTGCAGCACGCAGGGTTCGAACACGCCTACGGCTACACGTTCCAGACTTCCGGCCGGCGCATCGTGATTTCCGGCGACACCGTGCCGAGCGAGGAAGTCGTTCGCCAGTGCCATGGCTGCGACGTGCTCGTGCACGAGGTGTATTCGACGGCAGGCTTCAGCAAGCGACCCAAGGAGTGGCAGGCCTATCACCTGCAAGCGCATACATCGACCGCCCAGCTCGCGCAGATCGCCATGCGGGCGAAGCCGAAGCTGCTGGTGCTGTATCACCAGCTCTACTGGGGCAGTACGGACGACGATCTGCTGCGCGAGATCAAGGCGGCGGGCTATGCCGGCAAGGTCGTGTCGGCGCACGACCTTGGCGCGTATTGACCGCTTGTCCGATCCCGGGCCGCGCGTTCGCTCTATCAGGCTGTTGAGAAAGTGCTTTCCTGCACTTGACTCGCCTGCGGCTCGCCCTTCAGGCCAGCTTCGCTGTTCGCGCCTGCGGCGCAGTCCCAACTCGCCGAGTCCGGCACATGTCCGGACTCGGCTCCGCGAATCAAGCACTTACGTGCTTGGTTCGCGTGCGATCCATCCCTGGATCGCGCTAGCAGGGTGTTTCTCAACACCCTGCTATTGCCTGGTATCCGCATCCCAATGTTCGGCGATCTTTCCGCCCTCGATGCGGAACATGTCGAACGAAGTCGTCGTGTAGGTCTTCTTCGGATCCTTGGGATCGGCCTGTTCGTTGACGAAGCTCATCACCACCAGATTGCCGTCGGCGACGATGCTCACCAGCGGCGCCTTCACATGCGCGTCGATCGGCTTGGCCTTGGCGAACTGCGAGAAGAATTTGACGAAGCCTGCGCGCCCGGTCGGCACGTTCGGGTTGTGCTGGATGTACGACTCGGTGAGGAACTTGTCGGCAAGCTCCAGATGGCCGCCCTCGAGCACTTCGCGCCAGAAGTCGTAGACCAGGCGCTTGTTTGCGGCGAGCCGGGCATCCTTGCTGGCCAGCAGCTGTTCCTGGTTCGGGCTGGCCTGGACGGCGACCTGGGCCGAGGCGATGGCGGGCAGCGCGAATGTGCAGGCCAGGAACAGGGTCGAAAGCGGCTTGTTCAAGCGGATCTCCGGTGGGTGGGGGAACGGCAGGCTGCGGCCGGGCCTGCGCACGCACGATGACAGGGGTCACGGCCTGCGTCGTGCGCCAGAAGTCACCCGTCGGCTTCAGCGCAGCCGTTGTGGGTTTGTGTACACCGTCATCGCTTCGCCACGGGCGAATGCGATCAGGGTGATGCCGGCTTCATGGGCGATGCGGATCGCGAGGTCGGTCGGCGCGGACATCGCAGCGATGATGGCGATGCCGATGGCGGCGGACTTGTGCACGATCTCGTACGAGGCGCGGGAGGTGATGACGAGGAACCCTTCGGGATGTGCCGACGTCGCGCCTGACGACGTTGCGAATGCCGAGCGCGCGAGTGCGCCTGCGAGCTTGTCGAGCGCGTTGTGGCGACCGACGTCTTCGCGCACGATGATGTCGCCGGCATGCACGTAGCCCGCCGCGTGCGCGCCGCCGCAACGACGATTCAACTCCTGTCGTGCCGGGAGCTGCCGCAATGCTTCGGCGATCGCCGAGCTGCTCAATCGTGCGTCCGATACGACCTTGCGCACCGGACGGATCGCGGCTTCCAGCGATTCGGTGCCGCACAGGCCGCAGCCGCTGCGGCCGGCAAGGTTGCGCTCGCGCGAGTCGAGCGCATCGAAGCGCGCCTGCGGAATCGCCGCATGCAGCGCGATGCCATGCTCGCCACGCACGCAATCCACCAACTTGAACTCATCGGGACTCGCGACGATGCCTTCGGTCAGCGCGAAGCCGAGCGCGAAGTCGGGCAGGTCGGTCGGCGTCGCCATCATCACCGCGTAGGAGCGGCCGTTGTAGAGCAGGGCGATCGCGACTTCCTCGATCACCACATCGTCGAAGTCCTCGCGACGCGACCCTTCGATGCGCAAGGAAGGCGCAGGTTTCAGTCCGACGATCTCTTCGGGTTTCGACACGACATGCGCGGGGCTTTCGCTCATGCCGCATCGCTTGGCGCGGCGCAACGGTCCAGCCTGACCGGAATCGACTTCGACGTCGGCGTCCGCGCTCGCTCGGCATAGCTGTCGAGCGGCACCAGCCCGTTGGTCTCAGGGTAGTAGCTCGCGAGGCATCCGCTCGGGATGTCGTACTCGACCAGCAGGAAGCCGGTCGCGGTGCGCTCGCCGTCGTGCCAGACCGAGGTGATGTCCACCCATTCGCCCGACTCGAGGCCGAGCCGGTCGAGGTCGCCGCGCGAGATGAAGCAAACGCGCCGGTAACCACGCACGCCGCGGTAGCGGTCATCGAGTCCGTAGATCGTGGTGTTGTACTGGTCGTGCGAGCGCAGGGTGGTCAGTTGCAACGTCGATGCGGCGGATTCCGGTCCGACCGTGTCGGCCAATGCATGGACGTAGAAACCGGCCTTGCCGTCGGCGGTACGGAACTCGCGCTCGCGCGCCGGGTGGTGAAGGTGGAAGCCGCCGCGTTCGCGCACGCGCGTGTTGAAATCGGCGAAGCCGTCGATGACCTGCGCGATGCGTTCGCGGATGCGGTCGTAGTCCGCGATCAACGAGAGCCAGGGCGTCCTGCTTCGCGTGAGCGTCGCCGCGGCGAGGCGCGCAACGATCGCCGGCTCCGAAAGCAGGTGCTCCGACGCTGGCGGGTTCATGCCTGCCGACAGGTGCACCATGCTCATCGAATCCTCCACGGTGACGGCTTGCGGGCCGCCTTCCTGCAGGTCGATCTCGGTGCGGCCCAGGCAGGGCAGGATGAGCGCATCGCGGCCATGCACCAGGTGCGAGCGATTGAGCTTGGTCGCCACGTGCACGGTCAGCGCGCAGTTGCGCAGCGCCTGTTGCGTGAGCGCGCTGTCGGGTGTGGCGACCGCGAAATTGCCACCCATTGCGAAGAACACCTTCGCGCGACCATCGGCCATCGCCTCGATCGCGGCGATGGTGTCGTAGCCGAACGCGCGCGGCGGCTCGAAGTCGAAGGTTTCGCCGAGCTTGTCGAGGAATGCGGTCGACGGCTGCTCGTAGATGCCCATCGTGCGGTCGCCCTGCACGTTGGAATGCCCGCGCACCGGGCACGGGCCGGCGCCGGGCTTGCCGATGTTCCCGCGCAGCAGCAGCAGGTTCAGCAGCATCTGGATCGTCGCCACGCTGCGCCGGTGCTGGGTGATGCCCATGCCCCAGCAGAAGATCGTCGCCTTGCTCTCGCGATAGACGTCCGCAGCGCCCTCGATCTGCGCTCGCGTCAAACCGGACTCGCGTTCGATCGCATCCCACGAAGTGGCGCGCAGGTCGTCCGCGAACGCATCGAAGCCTCGCGTGTACTGCGCGATGAACTTGCGGTCGAGCGCGTCGGCTTCGACGACGGACTTGGCGATGCCCTTGATCGCCGCGAGATCGCCGCCGATCTTCGGTTGATAGTAGAGCGAGGCCAGCCGCGTGCTGCTGCCGGTGAGCATCTCGGTCGGGCTTTGCGGGCTGGTGAAGCGCTCCAGCCCGCGCTCGCGCAGCGGATTGAAGGCGAGGATGCGGCAGCCGCGCCTGGCGGCGCTGCGCAGC
>DATHOV010000341.1:0-3186 GCA_035484515.1 Lysobacteraceae bacterium | reverse complement strand
AACACTTCGCGCGCAATCTGGGTAATGCCCAATCGGGTCGGCACGGCGGCCCCGTCTCCCTCGGCGGGCAATGCGACCGTCTCGTAGTCGCGCACAACGAATGGATAGATCACAGCCAACAGAAGGCCTGGCGCGCCCACGGCCAAGAATGCCATGCGCCAGCCGGATTGGGCCGCGACGGCGCCTCCGATGATCACGCCGAGCACTGAGCCGAACAAGCCGGCTGAAATAAATGCGCCAAGCACTGCGGCGCGCTGCCTCACGGGAAACACATGCGCCAACAACGCGCCCCCGGCGGCGCCGTAGGCCGCCTCGCCGAGGCCAACAAATGCCCGCGCCGACAGCAACTGTGCATAGCTTTGCGCCAGGCCGCAGGCGACGGTCGCCAAGCACCACACGAAGGCCATCACCGTGATACTCTTGACTCTTCCCCAACGGTCCGAGACCAGCGAGATTGGCACGCTCAACAGGCCGACGGTGAGCGAGACCACGCTCACCAATATCCCGAGCTGCGAGTCCGATAGTGCCCACTCGGTCTTCAGGAACGGAAAAACCGAACCGATGACTTGGCGCGACAGGTAGTCGGATAGCATCAGGCCGAAGGTCAGTGCGAACACCGCCCACGCGTAGGCGCACGACACCCGGGCGGAGTCGTTCGAGGGGATGTTGGCAGCAACGGCCGACAGAGCCTGGTTCATGGCCGGCATTCCTCAGTTGAGCGGCGATAAGGCGTTACGATCAGATCTTCGAAACCGAGCGCGCTTAGATGTACGTCGGCCACGACCGCATCTCGTGTTGGCCGATGCCACCATTGCGCTCCCGACGATGGGTGGCGAGTGCCTCGATCAGCCAAGTCCGGGTCTGCTGCGGGGCGATCACCGACTGCACGCCGAAGGCGCCGGCCAGTGCGTATGCCGAGGTGTCGCGCACCAGTTCGGCCTTCAGTCGATCGAAGCGCTCGGGGTCGTCCTCACGCTTGATGCCGTGGAGCACGCTGACCCCGATCTGCGGATCCATGAAGCTGACATCGGCGCTGGTCCATGCCGCCACCTCGTCGCTGTTGCGGCCGCCGCCCATGTTGATGTAGGCCTGACCGTAGCTCTTGCGCATGATTACCGACAGCTTGGGTACGCTGCACAGTTGCACAGCGTGGATCATGTTCATGATGTGCGCCGGCGCACCCTTGCGCTCGCCCTCGATGCCGACAAGAAAGCCCGGCGTGTCGACCAGGAAAACGATCGGAATGTTGAAGGAATCGCACAGCACGAGGAACGAGCTGACCTTGCGGCAGGCGTCGGGATCCATCGCGCCACCCTTAAACATCGGGTTCGAGGCCACGATGCCCACGCTCTCGCCGTTCAGGCGTGCTAGGCCGGTGACCGCGGCGCGACCAAAGCGATCCTTCAGGTTGAAGAAGCTCCCATCGTCGACGATGCCGGCGATCACCTTGCGCATGTCGTAGGTCTTGCTGCGAGCGGCCGGCACAAGATCGAGCAACTTGTCCGCGTCCGGCGCAATCGCCTCGGCTGCGGGCTGGCTGGGAGGTCGGGCACCCGCGTGCGACGGCAGGTAGCTGAGGAAGCGGCGAATCGCTGCCAACGCTTCCACGTCGCTGTTGACCACCACGTCCACCAGTCCGGTATGCTCAGCGTGCAGCTTCCAGCCGCCCAGTTCCTCGGGGTCGACGGCTTCACCAATCGCGAGCGACGTGACTCGCGCACTCGACACCGCGAGGAACGCGCCCTTGCGCATCACCACGAAATCGGAGAGGCAGGTGTACCAAGTCGATGAACCCAGACAGGGACCGAGCGCGGCGCTAACCCAGGGGGTTTCGCGGCGGCGGCAATATTGCTGCGGGTCCTGACCGGCAGCAGCCATTGCCTCCGAGCCAAGGCTGTCGGGCACTCGCGAGCCGCTCGACTCGCCGAGGAAGATCAACGGCATACCGTTACGGGTGGCCGTCTCTTTGAGGCGGCCGATCTTGCGCATGTTGACGGTCGACGACGACGCACCCTTGACCGTCATGTCGTTCGACACCACGGCCACGCGCCGCCCTTCGATGCGACCGGTGCCGGTGACCTTGGCGTCGGCCGGCGAGGTTTCGCGATCGGCGGGCACGACTGAGACCGCCAGCATGCCAGCCTCGCTGAATGAGCCGGCGTCCAGCAGTTGCTCGATGCGCTCGCGCGCGTTGAGGTGGCCACTGGCCTGACGCTGCGCGAGCTTGGCTTCGCCGCCCATCGCGAGGGCGATGCCGACACGCGCCTCAAGCTGGGCGCCTTGTTCTTCGTAGGAGAGGCCGGCAGGCGCGGTTGTTTTGGAGTTGGCTGCCGAGTTCTTGGGGGCAGACGTGATGTTCATGGGGACGTCCTTTCGTTGTCTGGTGCAGCTGGCCGGCTCGTCGCCGGTCGCGGCCTGCAATGTCTGTGTAGGCTTCATCTGGAAGTAGCTCTTTGCGGATGGCGCGCCAGGTAGGCGTCGCGCAAGTCGTTCTTGGTCACCTTGCCGGCGTGGTTACGCGGCAGCGCGTCGACAAATTCGATCACGCGTGGTCTCTTGTAGCCGGCGATCAATTCGGCGCAGTGCCGCGTGAGCGCATCGGCGTCGCTAGTTTGTCCGGGTCGGCGGACCACGAACGCGGCTACCACCTCGCCCCACTCGGCGTCGGGCAGGCCAAGCACGGCCACCTCGTCGACGGAAGGATGCGCGTGCAACGCATCCTCAACCTCGCGCGCATAGACGTTAAAGCCTCCGCTGATCATCATGTCCTTGTTGCGGCCGACGATGTAAAGAAAGCCTTCGTCGTCGAAGCGGCCGAGGTCACCGCTGTAGTACCAGCCGTCGCGGATTGCTTCGTGCTCCAGGTCAGGCCGGCGCCAGAACGACACTTCGCCGATGCCACGATGCGCGAGCGTAATTTCGCCCACCTCGCCAGTTGGCAGGGCACCGCCGTCGGTGCCGCGCACCACGATATCGACGTTCATCGTCGGTCGGCCGCACGACGCGATGCGTGTCGAGGGGTCGCCATCTTGCATATGCTCATGCGGGTAGAGCACGCACAGGGGCTGGACAGCTTCGGTCATGCCGTATTGCTGGCGCATAATGGGGCCCAGCCGCTGCAGTGCCTCGTGAAGCATGCTCGGCGGCGTCGGCGCTGTGCCGTAGTGCACGCGACGAAGCGCAGAC
>DATHOV010000340.1:0-4349 GCA_035484515.1 Lysobacteraceae bacterium | reverse complement strand
AGATCCCTCGCTTCGCTCGGGATGACAATTGGGTTGGGGATGACAATTGGGTCGGGATGACAATTGGGTTGGGATGACAATTCGCTCGAGACGACAAGGTGACTTCGCCGTGCGAAACGAAGCATCTCCTCGATTTCGCCGGCTATCCGGCTTCCCAGGAAGAAAGGGTCTCCAGCGCCAACTCCGATTTCCCGCTCCTCGCAGCTTGCGCGCGACGGCAACGCACCGACTTCGCCAGACGCTCCAACGCCTGCACCGAGGCTTCCCAGCCGATGCACGCATCGGTGATGCTCTGGCCATAGCGCAGCGGCTGGCCACGCACGAGATCCTGACGACCATCGACCAGATGGCTCTCCACCATCGCACCGACGATGCGGCGCTCGCCGTGTTCGATCTGCGTGGCGATGTCCTCGATCACGCGCATCTGGTTCTCGGCCCGCTTGCCGCTGTTGGCATGGCTCGCATCGACCATCACGCGCTCCGGCAATCCGGCATGGCCGATTTCGGCGCATGCCGCGTCGACGCTGGGTGCGTCGTAGTTCGGCACCCTGCCGCCGCGCAGGATGACGTGGCAATCGGTGTTGCCCGAGGTGGCCGCGATCGCCGCGCGGCCGTCCTTGGTGACCGCCATGAAGTGATGCGGTTGCGATGCGGCCTGCACCGCATCCACCGCGATCTTCAGGTTGCCATCGGTGCCGTTCTTGAATCCGACCGGGCATGAAAGACCCGATGCGAGTTCGCGATGCACCTGG
Organism: Lysobacteraceae bacterium; assembly: GCA_035484515.1. Taxonomy (GTDB): domain Bacteria; phylum Pseudomonadota; class Gammaproteobacteria; order Xanthomonadales; family Xanthomonadaceae; genus SZAS-103. The sequence continues at coordinate 3,597 of DATHOV010000340.1, read as the reverse complement.
CTCTCGGTCGTGCGCGCGCCGATCGCGCCCCACGCCACCAGGTCGGCGATGTATTGCGGCGTGATCATGTCGAGGAACTCGCAGCCCGCCGGCACCCCGATCAGGTTGATCCCGCGAAGAAGGCCGCGCGCAAGCCGCAATCCCCTGCCGATGCGGAAACTGCCGTCGAGGTCCGGATCGTTGATCAGTCCCTTCCAGCCGACCGTCGTGCGCGGCTTTTCGAAGTACACGCGCATGACGATCTCCAGCGCATCGCCGAGACGTTCGCGCTCGCCGTACAGCCGCTGCGCGTATTCGAGCGCGGCGTGGGTGTCGTGGATCGAACACGGTCCGATCACCACGATGAGGCGGTCGTCGGCGCCGGCCAGTATCCGCTGCAATGCGCTGCGCGCGGCGGCGACGGTCGCTGCGGCAACCTCGTTGCTGCCGCAGTCGCGCGCAACCTCTGCGGGCGTACTCAGGGGTGTGATCGCGCGGATGCGCAGGTCGTCGGTGGGCTGTGACACGGTGGCGGCTCCTGGTGGTTTCAACACCGGCGGCCATGAAAAAAGCCGCCAGTCGTGGCTGGCGGCTTTCGGGATTGCTGCTTGATCGCACGTATTACGCCGATCGAACCCGTGCCTCCGCCAATGGATGCGGATGACGGTACGACCAGAAGTACGGGCGACGGACGGCGGGGCTCATGCGTCATTGTTATCACGATGGCGGTCGCAATGCACTACCCGAACGGGCAGGCGCTGGATCGGCCGGATCGATCATCATTCACCGGCATGCGACGCATCCGACTGGAACGCCCGTGGATTCTTTCCTGTTTGCCCTCGACCTCATCGGCACCTTCGTGTTCGCGTTGAGCGGGGCCACCCTGGGCGTGCGCTACAAGCTCGACCTGTTCGGCGTACTGGTGATGGCTGTCGCGGCCTCGACGGCCGGCGGCATCGTGCGCGACGTGTTGATCGGCGCGGTGCCCCCGGCGGCGATCGGGGACTGGCGCTATTTTGGCGTGGCGCTTGCGGCCGGACTGCTGGCGTTCTTCCGCGACGGTGCGATGGCGCGCCTGCGCAATCCGGTGATGCTGTTCGACGCGGTCGGCCTGGGGCTATGCGCTGCAACCGGCGCGAACAAAGCCCTCGACCACGGACTCGGGGCGGGCTTTGCGGTCTTCCTGGGCATGCTCTCGGGCATCGGCGGCGGCATCGCGCGCGACGTGCTGGTGGCGCGGATTCCGGTGGTGCTGCGCTCGGAGTTCTACGCCGTCGCCGCGTTGTTCGGAGCAGCCCTGGTCGTCGCGGGCATCCGGCTTGGATTGCCGCGCGAGCCGGTAATGATCGCCGGGGCCTCGCTCTGCTTCGTGCTGCGATTCGTCGCCATTCGCAGAGGTTGGCGATTGCCGGTCGCACAGCAGGCCGAATCGACGACGCAGGGGCAGCGATCGAACAGTGAAGACATCGACCCATCCGCTCGGTAATTCGGGATGGCGCAAGCCCCTCTCCCTCCGGGAGAGGGGTTGGGGTGAGGGTTCGGGCGCTCGTAACACTTCACATACTCCGAACCCTCATCCGCCCTCCCCGCAATCGCTTCGCGTTTGCAGCAGCCAGGCTACATCTCGTCCGACTGCACCAAGCCCGACTTGAGACTCATCGCTGCGGCCTTGCTCCTGGAGCTCACGCCCAGCTTGCCGAGGATGTGCTTGACGTGGGTCTTGACGGTTTCTTCCGCGAGAGCGAGTTCGGTGGCGATCTGGGAGTTGCTGTGGCCGCGGACGATCCAGCGGAGAACGTCCAGTTCGCGAGGGGTCAGATCGGGGCGGGCGGCGGCTCCTTCCACCTTGTTGCCCACGGTGGCCGACAGATATCGGGCGCCGCGGGACACCGTGCGTATCGTGGTCAGCAGTTCGTCCGCCGTCACGTCCTTGGAGAGATAGGCGTGGGCGCCGGCTTGAATCGCTCGGGCGATGTCGTTGCCGCCCAGGTTGCCTGTCAGGACGACGAACTTCGCAAGCGGCGACTTCGCATGCAGGATTCCGATCAGTTCGATGCCGCTGCGATCGGGCAACGACAGGTCCACCAGGCTCAGATCCGGCGAAAGCCGCGCGAACTGCTCGATGGCTTCGGCAGCGGTTCCCGCCTCCCCGACCAGTTCGAGATCGGATTGGGTGGCGACGATGCCCGCAAGTCCGGCGCGCACGACGGGATGATCGTCCACCAGCATGATCCGTATTCTGCCGCCATCGCTCATGGATCGATTCTCCCCGATTTCCCGACACGCAGACGACGCCAGAACCTGGCGATGGCATTGCCGCGGGGAACGTGCAGCGACACGCGCGTTCCCTTGCCGATCTCGCTCGCAATCGCGATCCGGCCACCCAGTTGCGCGGCGCGATGGCGCATGTTGTCCAGTCCGAAGCCGCGTCCGGGTTCACGGGAGGCGTGCGGGACGAAGCCGATCCCGTCGTCGATCACGATGACATCCATGGCGTCGGCCGCATAGACCAGGTCGATCGCTATCGCATGCGCATTGCCATGTTCGAGGGCATTGGACACCGCCTCCTGGGCGATGCGCACGACGTGGTTCTCCGCTTGCGGCTGCATGGCCCAGGGCACTCCCGTCGAGCCGATCTTCACGTTGTCCGCGCGACCGCCGGCGATCCGCTGGGCGACCCGGGTGAGCGACTCCAGCAGGCTGGTCTTGTCCAGGCCGGTGGGACTCAGGTTCCACACCGAGGACCGCGCTTCCTTGAGGCTGCTTCTGGCAAGTTCGCGGGCCGCGGTTACATGGGCCCGCATCTCGCCCGCGGTGTCCTGCATGCGAAGCAGGGCCGCTTCGGTCTGGAAGACGATGCCGCTCAGGCCTTGCGCGAGGTTGTCGTGGATCTCCCCGGCCATGCGCTGGCGTTCTTCGAGCACCGCCGTTCGTGCATGCAGCCAGTTGACGCGCGACCGGTAGATATTCCACAACAGCGCGATCGCGGCGAGCCCGCACAGCAGGCGAAACCACCAGGTCTGGTAGTACTGCGGATTCAGGTCGAAATCGAGCGCGCCTTCCTGGAGGCTCCAGTGTCCGTTCGCGGCGCTGGCGCTCACCAGAAACCGGTAGTGTCCGGGCGACAGGTTCGTGTAGTGGGCAACCCGCTGGGTTCCACCGGGCACCCACTGTTCGTCGAACCCGTCGAGCCGGTAGCGGAACTGCGTCCGCTCGGGTGTCGAAAGGCTCGGCGCCGTGTAGCGGATATCCAGTCGACGCGTACCCGGCGCCAGTCGTACCGGTGCGGACAGATCGATCTGCTTCTCATCGGCGAGCAGTTCCTCCACGCGAGAGGCCGGAGGCAGGTCATTGAACGACAACCGCGCGGGATCGACGACCACCACGCCCTTGGTCGTCGGAAACCACAGCCGACCGTCGTGCGCACGCCATCCGTTGGGCTGGGTACCGGTGTTGAGGTCGATGGTCTTCATGCCGTCGGCCTTGCCGAAGGTCATGGGTTCCATCGTCCTGCCGGTTCCCGCGGCGATCGCATCCAGCTCATGGCGGTCCAGGCGCGAGATGCCCTTGTTCGATCCGATCCACAGGTTGGCCGAGGCGTCTTCGACGATATTGCCG
>DATHOV010000339.1:0-2834 GCA_035484515.1 Lysobacteraceae bacterium | reverse complement strand
CGAATACACCGCCGAAACGCCGAAGTAGCGATCCGGGTTGCGCGGGAAACCGTGGTCGGCGCGCAGACGCTTGCGCACCAGCGCGAGCAGGGCGTCGTGCTCGGTGCGGCTGAGGTCGCGCACGCGCACCAGGGTGGAATCGGTGCGGCCGCCGGCCGATCCGACCACCACCACCGGCAGCTTGCGACGCTTGCAGGCGACGACGAGGTCGATCTTGGTGCGCAGGCTGTCGCAGGCGTCGATCACGACATCGAAGCCGCGCGCCAGCATGGCTTCGAGGTTCGCGGCGATCAGGAATTCCGGCACGGCATCGATGCGCATGGATGGATTGATCGCGAGCGCGCGCTCGGCCAGCACCTCGCCCTTGCCGCGCCCGTACTGGCCGTCGAGCGCATGCGACTGGCGGTTGGTGTTGGACAGGCAGATGTCGTCGGCATCGATCAGGGTGAGCTTGCCGACACCGCTGCGCGCGAGTGCTTCGACCGCCCACGAACCGACACCGCCGAGCCCGACCACGCCAACGTGACGGTCCGCCAGCCGCAGCGACGCGCCGGAGCCGTAAAGCCGGTCGATGCCGGCGAAGCGTTCGCGGTAGAGCTTCTTCCTGCTTTCCATGATCCGTGTTTTCCACACTCAGGGACGCGTCGCGATCCATTGAAACGGCATGATATCGTGCGTGCGTCCCGCCCCCCGCTCCGCCACTCAATGGAGGTTGCATGCGTTACGCAGGCTTGATCGTGCTCGGTCTGGTCATCGGCATCATCGGCACCGTGATGACGATGGGCGCATTCAAGAGCGGACCGCACATGACTGGCGCGCTGATGCACATGCAGGCCTTCCACATGGACGCGCTGGACACGAACATCAAGCAGAACCACTGCGCGGTCACCGACAACCTGCCGCACCTGCAGGCGTTGCGTTCCCTCTCGAACGACATCGAGCCGATCTTCCTGCCGGTCGAGAACGAATCCGATTTCCGTCAGAAAGCCAGCAACCTGCGTGGCGCCATCGACTCGCTGCTGGCCGCCCCGCCAGCCGACTGCGCATCGGTCGGCGCCGCACTGACGAAGTTGGGTCACGAGTGCAAGGCCTGCCACGACGAGTTCAAGCACTGATGCGGACGCTCCATCGAACGCTGTCCCTGGTTGCGCTGGCGCTGGTGCTGTCCGCGTGCGCGACGCATTCGACCGTGCAGGAACCCATCCAGGCGCCGGCGCCTTCCGTCGTCGGACCGGGGCCAACGATCAAGGCTCCGCGTTGCGTGGCCGGCAACGGCCATGTGGTGCGGTTGGCGCAGGTGGATCCGGCGAACGATCCCGGCAGCGCGATGCATGGTGGCGTGCTGGGCAGCGTGCTGGATGGACCGGCCGACAAGAACGCCGACTCGACGCATGCCGGCAGCGGCCCCGGCCACGATATCTATGTGCAGATGGACGATGGCCGGAAGCTCATCGTCAACCAGCGCGACCTCGGCGGCATCGGCATGGGCTCGCGTGTGGCGGTGGACGCCGATTGCCGGGCGCGACCGATTCGCTGACATTCGTCGCCGCTGGTACACAACGCCAATCGTGGGGCAAAAAAAACCCGGAGCATTTCCGCTCCGGGTTCCGATGGCAATGCCTCGGGCTGAGCTTACATCGGCTCGACTTCTTCAGCCTGCAGACCCTTCTGACCCTGCACGACCTTGAAGCTGACTTTCTGGCCTTCCTTGAGACTCTTGAAGCCAGTGCCCTGGATGGCGCGGAAGTGCACGAACACATCCTCGCCGTTCTCGCGGGCGATAAAGCCAAAACCCTTGGCGTCGTTGAACCATTTCACGGTGCCCATCTGACGATCCGACATAAATACTCCTGATACTTTCGGTCTTGATTGGCCGTTGCCGGCCGGTGGTACTGGGTATGCAAGGAGTACATCATTGAGACGATGGAGCGGATCGAAGATCGGGCACGCATCGGGTCACGATCTACAGTGACCTGCAACACCAGCGGCCGAAGTGTAGTGCAAGCTTTCGCGCAATGCGAGCCACTACCGGGCTCGGGGATGGGGCGCTTTTCCTGCTGCATCGCAACATCGATCCATCGTCCGCAACGTGCCGTTCCGGTCGAACGCGCACCCACTTCCATCACGACGCATTGAAGCCAGCGGACGCCCGAAGCCATCGACCTGCACCTGCTCGCCTACATCGCTTCCGCCACGCTGATCGTGCTCGGCATCATCGGCACGGCGGTGTTGCTGCCAGGTGTGCCGGTGGTCTTCGCGGGCATGCTGCTTGCCGCATGGGTGGATGATTTCCGGGTGATCCCGGTGTGGGTCGTGGTCGTGCTGGCGGTCCTGACGCTGCTCGCGCTCGCCATCGATGTCGTCGCCAGCCTGCTGGGCGCGAAGCGCGTCGGCGCGAGCCGGCTCGCGATCGTCGGCGCGACGGTCGGCACGATCGTCGGACTGTTCTTCGGCATTCCCGGCCTGCTGCTCGGACCTTTCCTCGGTGCGATCGCCGGCGAGCTGTTGCACAGTCGCGACCTGCAGCACGCCTCGCGCGTGGGCGTCGGCACCTGGACGGGGATGATCGTCGGCATGCTGTTCAAGCTGATGCTGGTGTTTGCGATGCTGGGGGTGTTTCTGCTCGCGGTTTTCGTGAGGTAGTTGCCTGCGCTTTTCGTCACGGGCCGAAGCCAGAGCTGGATCAAGATCTTGGATCAAGATCAAGAGCGTTTCGCGCTGACGCGCGAGTTACTTTCTCTTTCGGCGAAAGTAACCAAAGACCGTTGCGCCGGCGTCGCCGATGCGATAGAGCCGCATCGGTACCCTGCGCTCCTCGCCGGAGAGGGGCCGGC
>DATHOV010000338.1:0-2526 GCA_035484515.1 Lysobacteraceae bacterium | reverse complement strand
GAGGATCTTGACGAGCGTCCACACGAGCAGGCCGATGGTTCCGAAGTGCAGGAACATCTCGCGGACGGGGTCGAACAGGCCGACGAAGGGGCTCATGCGTAGCTCACTCCGAGCAGCCCGGCAGCGAGCGGCGCGGTCGCGCCGTGCGAGGTCTCGACGAGGGCGCAACCCTTGGCGACACGCGGCGAGATTTCGACCTGCAGGGTCGCGGTGCCGTTCGCATCCGCCACCTTGGCCATCGCGCCCTTGCTCAAACCGGCGGCATCATCAGGGTGGATCACTACGCGCGGAGCGTGCGTGAGTGGATGTGCCTGCAGTGCGGGCGAACGACGCAACACCGCATCCGAGCGATAGATCGGAGTCGTCGCGATGCGTTCCAGCCCTGTCCTGAGCTCCGTCGAAGGGCCCTGCCCTCCGGCCGGTGGCATGACCGCCATGCCCGAGCCGCAGGCGACATCGTTCTCGACGATGCCCGAACGCAGGCCCGCGAGGTCGATGAATTCGAAGCCACTCAGCCCGAGCGAGTCACCCAGCGCCCTCAGAACGCGCCAGCCAGGACGTGCCTCTCCGGGCAGCTTCGAACCTGCCGGGACTTTCTGCGACCGACCATCAACGTTGGTCAGAGTCGCATCGATTTCCGGCAGCAGTCCGATCGGCAGGATCACGTCGGCCACCGCCCGTGTGGATTCGCAGGCGAAATGGCTGAAGGCGACGACTTTCGCCGCACCGAGCGCCTTGCGCGCGGCCGTCGCATCGGCGAAATCGAGGCCCGGCTCGAGACCGTAAACCACGTAGGCCTTGCGTGGGCCGGCCAGCATCGCGCCCGCGTCACGAGCGGAAGGCAGCACGCCGACGCGCGCGAGGCCGATCGCGTTGGCGCCCTGCGGAATCCGGTTGAGCTTTCCGTCGTATGCCGACGCCAGCCCACGCGCGGCCGCACGGATGCGCGAGGCCATCGGATGGGTCTCGGCGATCTCGCCGACGATCACGACGACGTTCTTGGCCTCTTCGAGTGCATCAGCGAGCTCGTCGTCGCCGTCGGCAATACCCTGCACGGCTGCGGCGAGCTGCGATGGCTTGACGATGCGCTTGTCGGCGACGGCGTGCGCGAAGTCGAAGTCGATCGGGTTGACCGAATACACCTTCGCACCACGCTTGACCGCCTTGCGGATGCGCTGCGCGAGCAGCGGCATCTCGGTGCGCGGATTGCAGCCGACCAGCACGATGGCGTCGGCCTTCTCGACATCGGCCACGGCCATGCCGAAGACTTCCGCAACCGGGGCGTCGGCGAAGTCGCGATGGCCGATGCGGTGGTCGAGGTTGCCGCAGCCCAGGCCCGCGGCCAGGCGCGCAAGCAGCGCGCCCTCCTCATTCGAGGTCGAAGGATGCGCGAGCACACCGAGCGCGTCGCCGCGATTCGCCTTGAGGATCTCGCCCGCGTGCAGCAGCGCGTCGTCCCAGCTGCAGTCGCGCCACACGCCCTCGCCGTCCTTGACCATCGGCTTGGCCGCGCGGTCGGCAGCGTAAAGGCCCTGGTGCGAATAGCGATCCCGGTCGGACAGCCAGCACTCGTTGACCGCTTCGTTGTCGCGAGGCACGGTACGCAGCACTTCGCCGCGGCGCGTGTGCAGGTAGAGGTTGGAGCCGAGCGCATCGTGGTAGGCGATCGATTCGCGCGCGATCAGCTCCCAGGCGCGCGCCCTGAAGCGGAAGACCTTGTTGGTCAGCGCACCGACGGGACACACGTCGATCACATTGCCGGACAATTCGGTCGTCAGCGGCTTGCCGTCGTAGGTGCCGATCTCCAGGTTCTCGCCACGGTTCATGCCGCCGAGCTCGTAGGTGCCTGCGATCTCCGCGGTGAAGCGCACGCAGCGGGTGCACTGGATGCAGCGCGTCATGTCGGTCGAGACCAGCGGACCAAGATCCTCGTCGGCGACCACGCGCTTGCGTTCGGCGAAGCGGCTGACCGAGCGCCCGTAGCCGAGCGAGATGTCCTGCAATTCGCACTCGCCACCCTGGTCGCAGATCGGGCAGTCGAGCGGGTGGTTGATCAGCAGGAACTCCATCACGTTGCGCTGCGCGCCGAGCGCGCGCTGCGAACGGGTGAACACCTTCATGCCGTCCATGACCGGCGTCGCGCAAGCCGGTTGCGGCTTGGGCACCATCTTGCCGCCCATTTCCGTCTCGACCATGCACATGCGGCAATTCGCCGCGATCGGCAACTTGTCGTGGTAACAGAAACGCGGGATCGGGATACCAGCCTTGTCTGCGGCCTGGATGATCATCGAGCCCTTCGGCGCGTGCATCGCGACGCCGTCGATCTCGATGTTGACCATGCCCTCGGGCGCGGGTGCCGGCGCGGTCGTCGTGGTCGGCTGCGCACTCATGCGGCCGCTCCCATCTTCTCATCCACGATCGAGCGACCGTTCTTGATGAAGTACTCGAACTCGTCCCAGTAATGCCGCAGGAAGCCCTGCACCGGCCACGCCGCGGCTTCGCCGAAAGCGCAGATGGTGTGACCCT
>DATHOV010000337.1:0-2160 GCA_035484515.1 Lysobacteraceae bacterium | reverse complement strand
ACCCGCGACATAGCCGCACAGGGCGCCATGAAGCTCGGAGGGATCGACCGCCACTCCGGCCGCATCCAGGGCGTGACCCAGGGCCGCATCGTCCGGCAATGCGCTGTCGTGCTGCTCGGAACGGCTCATGCTGGGCGCCGGGTGCACAGGAATCGAGGCATGGCTGATTGTAGCAGCGCTCGCCGTCCATCCTGCGTGTTGAGTCTGCGTGGTGCGCCGCCTACACTCGGGGCCAGCGGAGGGGACTTGGTAACCGTGCGATTGCAGCCACCAGGGGACGTGCGGCAATCGCGCGATCCCATCAGCCGTCCGTTCTGGCGCGCCCTCGCCTGCGGGTTCGCCTTGCTGCTTGCGCATGCCGCCTTCGCCGACGTGCGCGCCTTCCGTTTCCAGCACGTGACCGGCGAACACGGGTTGGCGCAGAACACGGTGAGCGCGCTCCTGCAGGATCGCGATGGCTACATCTGGGTCGGCACGCAGGGCGGCCTGCATCGCTACGACGGCCAGGACTACAAGTTGTTCGTGCAGGCTTCGGGCGACCCGTCCAGCCTTCCCGACAATTTCGTCACCGCCCTTGCCGAAGGCACGCCCGGGACGCTTTGGGTCGGCACCAACAGCGCCTATGTCTCCGAACTGAACCTGGCGAGCGGAAAGTTCCGCCGGCTGCTGCCACCCGACCTCGATCATCCGGGCGAACCGGGCAAGCGCGTGCTCGCCCTGCACTACGACGCCGGACACGGCCTGTGGGTGTCGACCGAGGGCGGGATCGACCTGATCGACCCCGCGACCGGCCAGCGACGCAGCATCCTGCGCCAGCCGACCCCGGCACCGATCCGCGACAGCTACGGCTTCGCGAACGATCGCGCCGGCAACCTCTGGGCGACCCTGCCCAGCGGTCTGTACAAGATCGACCAGGTGACTCTGGCCACACAGCGGATATCGGCTCCGCCGGGGATCACCTACATCACGAACGACCGTCTGGGCCGGATCTGGGTCGCCGCCGACGGCCTGTATCGCCTGGATCCGGCGTCCGCGAAGCTCGAGCGCAGCGCACTGTCGATCGGCAGCGGCAAGGATACCGACTCGCCGCAGCGCATCGTCATCGATGCCAAGAACCGTCTGTGGCTCGCCACCTCGCGCAGTGGCCTGGTTCGTTTCGATCCCGGCAGCGGCCAGATCGTGTCGATCCGCGCCAACGGCACCCAGGAGGACACCCTGCCGGAGGACGAGATCGGCGCCCTGCTGGTCGACCGCTCCGGCCTGCTCTGGGTGGGTACGTACACCGATGGTGTGGTCTCGGCCGAGACGGACGGAGCACGCTTCGCCTTCATCACCGATCCGGATGCCAGCCGCGCGCAGCGTTACACCAACAGCGTGCGTTCGCTGTACCAGTCGCCCGACGGCATGCTGTGGATCGGCACCGATGGCGATGGCCTGAAACGCTACGATCTCGGCACGGATCGGTTCACCGGTTTTGCCGATGCGTTGCGTGCCGCGACGCCTGCCGACCTGGCGACCTCCGACATCAGGGTCTATGCCGTGCAGCCGGCCGGCGAAGGCGCGCTCTGGCTGGGCACGAACATCGGGCTGTACTGGCTCGATCCTGCGCACGGACGCGCGCGCGTGCAGCCCCTGAACCTCGACGATGCCGCTCCCGCAACGCAGCTCGTGAACGTGCGCTCGCTCGCCAGGGCTGCGGACGGCGGGGTCTGGGTCGGCACCCAGAACCATGGCCTGTTCAAGCTCGACGCATCCGGCAAGCGCCTGGAGCACGTCGACGCAGGCGGCCAGGGACTGAGCAATTCCACGGTCAACTGCCTCTTCGAGGACGCACACGGCGTGCTCTGGATCGGCACCATGGACGGGCTCGATCGCCGCGATCCCGCCAGCGGCAAGCTGAGCCATTTCCTCAACGATCCGCACGACGCCGCCACGATGTCGGGCAACCGCGTGCGCGCCATCGTCGCCGCACGCGACGGCAGCCTGTGGATCGGCACCCACTCCGGGCTCAACCGCCTGCGCATGGCCGCGAACGGGCGCGTGAGCATCCAGCGCTTCGCGGTCGGCGACAGCGCCGAGCATCCCGACACCGTCTACGGCATCGTCGAGGACTCGCACGGACGGCTGTGGATCAGCAGCAACGATGGTCTGGTGCGGCTG
>DATHOV010000336.1:0-4722 GCA_035484515.1 Lysobacteraceae bacterium | reverse complement strand
CGGTTACCGCCGGGTCGCGAAGGCGCGCGGGTTCGCTGCATCGCAGATGACCGAGCAGGAGTCGGTGTTGCTGATGCTCGCGCAGAAGCTGCTCGCGTCGCTGCTGCCGCCGTCGCTGGTGCAGGCGCTCGATGGCTACTTCGAACAGGCGCGCCGTGAGCTCGATCCGTTCGGCGACGACACGCTGGCGAAGCAGTGGCTGTCGAAGGTGCATGTGTCGAGCGAGTTGCCGATGCTGATCCCGCCACCGATCGGCGAGGGCGTGATGGCGACGGTCAGCCATGCGCTCTACCAGAACCTGCCGCTGACGATCGATTACCGTCACGGCGACGGCACGCAGTCGCGCAACAAGGGAAAGCCGCTGGGACTGGTGCAGCAGGGCGCGCGGATGTACCTGGTCTGCGCGGTCTCGGGCAAGGCGTTGCCCTATCCGTTCGCGCTGCACCGGATGTCGAAGGTGACGGCCGCGAAGACGCCGTTCGAGCGGCCGGCGGGTTTCGACCTGAAGCGCTTCGACGACGAGGGCGGGATTTCGTTCGCGACCGGCAGGATCGTGAAGGTGACGTTCCGGATCAGGCGCAAGGCGGGGATGCACGTGACCGAGTCGCCGCTGTCGGCCGACCAGGTGGTCGTCGATGAGGGTGGGTCGTTCCTGTTCACGGCGACGCATCCCGAATCGCTGCGGCTGGATCGGTGGCTGGGGAGTTTTGGGGACGATCTGGAGGTTGTGGAGAAGGTGGTGGTTGGGGATGCGGCGGGGGTGTGTCATGAACGCGCTTGAACATCACGGTCGAAAGATGCAACCAGAACTTGTCATCCCCCGATCGGGTCGGGGGCAGGCTCTGGGCAACGCGAAGGATCTCGCTCCGGGCTGTCCCGACGAAGCCGAAGCAGGATCCTTCGCCGCCTTGCTCGGACCGCGTCGGAACACGACGGCGGTTTCGCTGCTTTGTCATCCCGAGCGAAGCGAGGGATCTGTCATCCGAAGGCACAGCAACTTCGAGATCCCTCGCGTTGCTCGGGATGACAGGAACGTGCGGTTGATGCAGCGGTACGTGCCGCCTCCGCGTGTGCAGGCCCGCACCTCGCGCTCGCGCGGGTGCGCCGTCAAGCACGCGGACGGCTATCGCGACACGGTCTACTGACGATGCCCTGCCGACGGCTGACTCCGTTGGCAGGGGATGTCCCGAGTCGCACACGGCGCGGTCCCTATGGGAAGTCTGAACAAGTCCATCCTGGCCTTGTTCAGACGCATCGAGTCCGGCACATGTCCGGACTCGATGCGCGCGGATCAACGACTTACGTCGTTGTCCGCAGCGGTGCATCCCTGCACCGCAGGAATCGTTGAACTTGTTCAACGATTCCTGCGGACCTGTGCCGGCGCCCGGTCGCTGGGCAAAAACCAAGATTGGAAAACCATCGGCGGAGTCCATGAGGGCCCGCCACTAGAGGAGATTTGTGTCATGAGTAACGTGGAAAACAACCAGAGCAACGGGACGAGCGAGTCGTCCAATCCCGCCGGCGCCCCGCCGGCAACCGCGGTCCGCAGTGCGTTGGCGAAGCCGGCGATCACGTTCGTCAGCCAGGACAGCGACCAGGGTCTGATCGTGGCCGGTGGCCGCATCCTCGCGGCGATGACCGCGAACGCGGCGTATCCCAACCCGATGCCTTCGCTGGCGGTGCTGTCGGCCGCCCGCGACGGGTTCATCGCGGCGGTCAATGCCAACGACCGCGGCAAGCTGGCGATCGCCGCACGCGACAAGGCCCGCGCACCGTTTGAGGCGGCGTTGCGGGAGCTGTCGATGTACGTGGCGCAGCACTGCAAGGGCGACCTCGTCACCCTGCTCAGCTCGGGCTATCCCGCGCAACGGCAACGCGGCGCGATCGCGCAGATCGCACCGCCGACCCCGGGCAACCTGCGGGTGCGCCCGGGTCCGTCCAGTGGCCAGCTCGTCGGCCGCTGCGAGCGGACTCCGGGTGCGGCGCTCTTCCAGTGGCGCTATGCCACGGCGGCGGCGCCGACGGCGTTCACCGTCACCGACACCAGCTCGAAGGCGCGGGTGACGCTCGAGGGGCTGGTGCCGGGCACGCAGTACCTGGTGCAGGTGCGCGCGTGCGGGAACCGCGGGAGCAGCGACTGGAGCGATGCGGTGGTGATGTACGCGGTGTAGGCGGTGTAGGCGGTGCAGTGGATGGCGTGCATGGAAGCACGGGCCGGGGCGGAAACGCCCCGGCTTTTTTCATGGGCGATCGAACCCTGAAAGCCCCTCTCCCTCCGGGAGAGGGGTTGGGGAAAGGGTTCGGGCGAGTACGGAGTTCCACGCTCGTACCGAACCCTCATCCGCCCCTGCCGGGGCACCTTCTCCCGAAGGGAGAAGGGCAAGCTTGAGTTGGGGAGAGGGTTCGGTTCCCGAGAACGTTCATGATCGCGTCGAGCACCGCCTCTGTCTGGGAAAGTACATCGTTGTCCCAGAAACGCAGAACCCTGATGCCACGCGATTCCAGAAATCGAGTGCGGGCAGCATCGACGGTTTCATTGTGCTGCGATCCATCCAATTCGATCGCGAGCTTTGCTTCGTCACAATAGAAGTCGAGAACGTAAGGCGGAATCGGATGCTGCCGTCGGAATTTCCAGCCGTTCAAACGGTGGGCTCGGAGGTGGAACCAGAGTTCCTGCTCGGCGGAGGTTAGTGTTGTCCGCAGATGGAGCGCAGCTTTCCGAGTTCTGCTGGGCAATGGTGGATTGCGGCGGCCTGGCATCCCGAACCCTCTCCCCAACCCCTCTCCCGGAGGGAGAGGGGCTACTTCGCTACTCCTTCCCCTTCAAGGAAGAGGCAAGAGCATCGTCGCTCGACGATGGTGTGGCGGCTGCAGTGTGAAACACCATCCCCACCTCGATCCTCCGGCCCTGCCGGGCGTTCTTCGGTGCGCGAACTGCCATGGCAGTTCGCAGGCGCACCTCATCACCCCTTGAAGGGGAGGAGGCAAGAGCATCGTCGCTCGACGGGTTCGGAATTTGCGAAGCACCACGCTAAAAAGGAATATCGTCGTCCACGAAATCGTCGCCCGCCGGCGGCGGAGCGGGTCGCGATGCGCGGCCGCCCTGGTCACCGTAGCCACCGCTTGGCGAACGCGGTGCGCTGGGTGCGCTGCGTTCGGGACGTTCGCTGCGCTCCGCGCGTTCGCCGCCGCCGGTGCCGAGCATCTGCATGTCGTCGGCGATGATGTCGGTGGTGTAGCGCTCGACGCCGTCCTTGCCGGTGTACTTGTCGTAGCGGATCGAGCCTTCGATGTAGCACTGGCGGCCTTTGCGCAGGTACTCGCCGGCGATCTCGCCAAGCTTGCCGAACAGCTTGACGCGGTGCCATTCGGTGCGTTCCTGCTTCTGGCCGTCCTTGTCGTTGCGCACGCTGGTGGTGGCCAGGCGGATCGTGCAGATCGCCATGCCACCCTGGGTGTACTTCACTTCCGGGTCGTCGCCGAGGTTGCCCACCAGGATGACCTTGTTGATTCCGCGCGCCATTGCCCTGTGCTCCGTTTCCAATGCAAAAAGTAGGTTGTCCAGCCGAATATGGGACCGATCGCTGCGGAAAATCGACGCCGGCGGTCGTGCTCGGACGACGTGCCTTGCCTGTCAGGATCGGCGCCGGAAGGCGTTCGGCCATGATACCAGCCCGCCGGTCGCTTCCGAGGCGATTCTGCGGAGCCGGGTACCTGTCCGCCATCGGCGGATCGCCCTTCCGGCTGTCGGGGAATTCCTACGGCTGTCCCTGTTCGAATCGTTATAATTCCCTCAACACCAGCCGCAGACGCCGATGACTCCCGAAGCCGCGATCCAGCGCCGCCCCGATCCCGGCTCACAGCCGGACACGGGCCTGCGCGCGATCCAGGCGCTGGTGGCCGAGGACATGGCCGCGGTCGATGCGCTGATCCGCCGCCGTCTCGCATCGGACGTGGTGCTGGTGAACCAGATCGGCGAACACATCGTCACCGCCGGCGGCAAGCGCCTGCGGCCGATGCTGGCCCTGCTGGCAGCGCGTGCGATGGGCTATCGCGGCGACGAGCACCACCAGCTCGCGGCGATCATCGAGTTCATTCACACCGCCACCCTGCTGCACGACGACGTGGTCGACGAGTCCGACCTGCGGCGCGGCCGCAAGACCGCCAATGCGCTGTGGGGCAACGCGCCGAGCGTGCTGGTCGGCGACTTCCTGTATTCGCGCAGCTTCCAGCTGATGGTCGAACTCGAGCGACCGCAGGTCATGCGCGTCCTCGCGGATACGACGAACGCCATCGCCGAAGGCGAGGTGCTGCAACTGCTGCACGTGCGCAACCCGGACACCGACGAAGCCGCCTACACCCAGGTCATCGAGCGCAAGACCGCCGTGCTGTTCGCGGCCGCTACGCGCCTGGGCGCCCTGCTCGCCGGCGCCGACGCGGCTGCGCAGCAGGCGCTGCACGACTACGGGCTTGAGCTGGGCTTCGCCTTCCAGATCGCCGACGACGTGCTCGACTACACCGCCGACAGCGAAGCGCTCGGCAAGAACCTCGGCGACGACCTTGCCGAAGGCAAGGCTACCCTGCCCCTGATCCACGCCCTCGCGCACGCCAATCCCGCCACCGTGCCGGCCCTGCGCGCAGCCATCGTCGAGGGCGACGTCGACGCGATGCCCGTCATCCTGCGTGCCATCCGCGACAGCGGCGGCATCGACTACAGCGCCG